>NZ_JAQTUH010000025.1 GCF_028710345.1 Sulfuricurvum sp.
ATGGTTCAATAACGATCTTTGGAATCTTTTACCTGCTGATAAAAAAGTCAACAATCAAAAGCGAGACAAAATACCATCACCAAAGCTCATAGAAAAGCGTGCAGATACCATTATCGATTATTGGAAACGATATGAGCAAAAATGGCATCATCGATTTAATAATGAAATGGATGTTTCACTGCTCAATAGCGATCATGAAGAAAAATCGTACGATTTGGCTATTGCTTCACTAATTCAAAAAGCTGGTTATTTGATTTACGATCGGGGATTTCAAGCATGGGAGTAGTGCGATGAACTTTGTTGAGTACACACAAGAGGTGATTGATGCCATCTGTGATCTGGAAGGGTGTACACAAGAGAGAGCTGAAGCTTTGATCCAAGATCAGCACGTCCAACTGCGTCAAGGCCATCAATACCGTCTTAGCCCCTCTATCATTGCAGGCTCTATTTTAGGGATCAATGATTGCTGCATCTCGGCATATCCAATCAAATCCTAAGGCGCCGTTTTGCAGAACCGCTACACGGGTGATATCGGCGATTTTGGCAAGTTTCTCCTTCTCAAACATCTCTTCCCCAATGCTCCTATTGCCACCATTTGGTACATATACCCCGATGAATCGCACAACACCGATGGCTCGCATACGGTAGATGAGAGTAATATCAAGGTATATCAGCACTGCTCTGCCATTGATTCAGCCATGAGTGAACTCTTCAATGCCATTCATTGTGAGCCTAGCCGTCATGTAGGTCTATTTGAAATGTATCCGGTTTTACCCAACGCGCACTATTTCAAAGAAACGGTTGTAGGGGACGGGGAATATTACCGTCAAGTGTGGCTCAAACGGGCCATGTGCTTTATCGAACAAACCCAAAGTAGCATTGTTTGCCTCGACCCGGACAATGGAATAGAGCCTGCATCTATGGCTAAACTCACAAAAAGCAAACAAGGCAAGTATGCTACCTATGGAGAGATAGAAACATTCTTTGAAATTGGATGTGTCGATCATGTAGTGATCTATCAGCACTTTCATCGGCAAGGCGCTCATGAAACTCAGATGCAAGAAGCTAAAACAAAATTTGAAACACTTTATGAGGGCAGGGCGGTCGTTACCATTATTCGCCATAATCCGGTTCAAGCTCGGTTTTACATCATCCTCTCGAAATATCAACCCCCGCTGGAGCAAATACAATCACTGGAACATCTTATGTATGGCACCAGAGCATTTTTTAGTCACCTCTAAAGCGTAAATCAATAATATTCAGCTCTCTTATAGGGTAAAACCGCTTTAAGCCTTAGAGGTGTGTTATTATTGCTCTAAATGAGATAACCATAAGAGAGTGTTCTCTCCGTAATGGCAGCTTTCGTCGCACACTCATAATATCCAACATGAGTAGCAGAGCGATAGAAGATGGCGTACTGATCATACATAGTTCCTAGATCAATTGCTTCTTCAAATGTGACTCCATAGATGCAATAGCTCTCTTCGCTGTGATCGTCCAAATACCCTAACGCTTCATCAAAGAGATAACCTCTCTCTAAAAGGGTTTCAAACAGCTGTTCATTACGCACAGTATTCTCTTCTGCACTCAAGGCGATATTATTGGGATTCCAGGCCGTAAGAATGGCAAAACTCTGATTCAAAGGGGGGGAAACGGGTAGGGTGTCAATGGTAAAGTCAATTACATCACCGTTGTGAGTAATTCTAAAATGGGTTTGATCGTAAATTGCTTTCATACAATCAGTATAGCATCAAGATCGCTTGAGCTTAGCTTAATGCTAAACTCAGGCTCTAATATCGAGATTCTGACCGATTCCGGTAAGTTCGGAGACTGAACTCGATGAAGTCTCTTGGGGAGCAGGAATGCTTTCAAGAAGCTTCATGACACCCTCTGATTGAGAGTCAATCGCTTTTTTCATGGCATACATCTCCGGTTCCATACCCATATTCGAGTTGATTGGATCCATGGCTTATCCTCCTTATGGAGTTAGAGCAATATCGGCATATAAAACATTCATTTGAACCGTTTTTACTCTAATGCTTTATCAAAAGATAAACGTATTATCCACTTAATTTGACTAATAAAGAGATTAGCTACAATACGATCATTATAACCATCGAGGTGACATCATGACCCCCTTTAGCTACCATAACCCCACCCGTATCGAATTTGGTCCCGGTAAAGAAAACAACATCGGTCAATGGCTTAAAGAAGATGGCATTGAACATATATTGCTGGTGTATGGAGAGGGTTCCATCAAGAAAAACGGTCTGTATGAGAGGGTAGTCGATAGTCTAAAATTATCTAATATTAAATTCGATGAACTAAGCGATATCATAAGCAATCCCGTTTTATCCAAGGTCTATGAGGGGATTGCAATGGCTCAATCTGCCAATGTACAGGCTATACTGGCCGTTGGAGGAGGATCGGTGATCGATACCGCAAAAGCGATCGCGGCAGGAACTTTGTATGATGGGGATATATGGGAGTGCTATGAGGGAAAATCGGAGATTACATCGGCATTACCGCTCTATACGATCGTCACCCTTGCCGCTGCCGCGAGCGAAATGAACGGCAACTCGGTGATCACCAATGAAGCTACGCAGCAAAAATACTCGATCGGAAGTAAACTCCTCAATCCTAGACTCTCCATTGTCAATCCCGAGTTGATGCAGAGTGTTAGCAAGGAATATTTGGTCTATTCGGCATCCGATATTATCGCTCATGCGTTAGAGACCTATTTGACTGCAACCGATCACCCCCATTTTCAGTCACGTTTGGTGGAATCAATCATTAAGAGTGTTATTGAGCTTACAGATCGACTCATCGAACACCCTGAGGATTATCATGCCAGAGCCGAATTCGCATGGGTCTCCTCCCAAGCGCTTAACGGTCTCACAACATCCGGAACCGGAGGAGGAAACTGGCCCAATCACATGATCGAACATGCTCTCTCAGCATTGTTCAATATCCCGCACGGTGCAGGGCTCTCGATCGTCGTTCCTGCATGGATGAGCTGGTACAAACAAAAAAATAAAGCGCACTTTGAGAGATTTGCCAAAGAGGTGTTCGGTAAAGAGAGTGCCGAAGAGGGGATAACGATGCTCAAGCGATGGTACAGCTCCATCGGTACACCGATTACCCTCTCTCAAGCCAATATCCCCAAAGAGCGGATTAGCGATATTGCCAAAAATGCACACTCGCTTGCAGTCGTATGGGGGATGGGAGAGCTTTATAGTGTAGAGGATATTATCGCCATATTGGAGGGGGCATAATGGGGCAAACACTTACCCTTATCTCTTGGAACGTCAACGGCATACGTGCTGTAGCTGAAAAGGGGGCGTTTGATTGGATTGAAACCCATCAACCTGACATCCTCTGCCTCCAAGAGATCAAAGCAACTCCCGATCAGATCCCAGAAAACCTCTTTCAAGATCGATACCACCATATGAGCGTCAACAGTGCCGCTAAAAAAGGGTATTCGGGAACCTTGATAGCGTCTACCCTAGAACCCTCCAAAATCCATACTCGCCCCGATATCGATATTTTGGATGAGGGGAGAATCGTTGAACACCATTATGGGGATATTGTCCTCTTTAACGTCTATTTTCCAAACGGTCAAAAAGATGAAGAACGCCTCGCCTATAAACTCAGTTTTTACGACAATTTTTTATCGTATTGTCAACAACTGCGCTCTGAAGGGAAAAAGATCATTATCTGCGGTGACGTCAACACGGCACATCGGGAGATCGATCTCAAAAATCCAAAATCAAATGAAAAAACATCCGGTTTTCTACCGATCGAACGTGAGTGGATCGACAAACTGATCGAATGCGGCTATATCGATACCTTTCGTCATGTTCATGGAGATAAAAAAGATGAGTACAGCTGGTGGTCGTACCGTTTCAGTGCCCGAGCCAAAAACGTGGGATGGCGCATCGATTACTTCTTTATCTCCGAGGATCTTATCGATGTTCTCGAAGATGCGTTTATTCTCCAAGAGGTTCATGGATCGGATCATTGTCCGGTTGGAATACGGATAAAGATAGAGGAATAAAGATGCCCAAAAAAGTATTGATTTTCAGCGGTGCAGGTATCAGTGCCGAGAGCGGTATCCGAACCTTTCGGGACGCAAACGGGTTATGGGAAGAATACAACGTCGAAGAGGTGTGCTCGATTGAGGGATTTGAACGCAATCCGCAGCTTGTAAATCGTTTTTATGATGCCAGACGTCATGATCTGCGTTATCGATTGCCCAATGCAGCTCATGAGATGGTCGCACGACTTAAAATCAAATACCGAAACCGTATCGAAGTCCTGACCCAAAACGTCGATGATCTGTTTGAGCGAGCAGGGTGTCCCGGTGTCATCCATCTGCATGGAACCCTGACACAGCTGAGATGTATGGATTGCGGGTGTGTATTCGACATCGGGTATGATTCCCAAGAAGGTGCAGTGTGTCCGGAATGTGAGAGTGATAGTATCCGTCACAATGTCGTCATGTTCGGTGAAAATGCACCGATGTATCAAAAACTGCAAGACGCCATCGATGATTGCGATTATCTCGTAGTGATAGGGACCAGCGGGCAAGTGATCAATATCGCATTTTACGCTCCGTATTTTGAAGAATCGATTCTCAATAATCTCGATAAAGACGAAAGTTTTGACAGCTTCTTTACGACGGTTTACTATGAAAAAGCCACATCCGCTGCCGCTAAAATCGAAGCGGATATCGAACGGTTTTTATCTTAACCATTCGTTTTATGGTTCTTTGTAGTTAAGAATAATCTCGATCTGGCTGCTGATGACTTTCATACGCATCAATGACCCATTGAATATGGTTTTGGTAATGAGAGGCCATTCCTCTTGCATCCAATGATTCTTGTGCTAATTGTTTGAACACATCAACATTAAACTCTTTGTGTTGAACGAGATGTTCTATATCCTCAGCATCAGCATCACTGTATCGCAAAACTTTCGTAATTACCAAATCAATAGGGTGTAAAACATAGAGAGACAAATTCCCCCCTATCTCTTTGATATGCACGGCTCTATCCATATAATCTTCAGCCAGTAATCCAAAGTACGGATGATACGTGGTATCGAAGCTTACCGATTCTACAACTCCGTTATTATCCCATGTTGTTCCAAGATGATCGGGAATTGCCGGTTTTATCGGTTCCATAATTGCGTCAATATCATCAGATCGGCGAGCATTGGTATAAAAGTGTACCGCAGCCCCGCCGGCAAGATAAATAGTAGAAATACTCTTTGGCCAAAGTGTTTTGTTATAGGTTGATATTTGCTCGAATATATCGTAAATCGCTTCGGTAAAGCTCGTATTCATTAATAATTCCCTGTTTGAACAAATTGTTCATATCGTGTTAAATCGACTCCTGAAGATACGCCATATTCATTCACATCGCTCATTGGTCTTTTGCTCTTGGCATAAAGTTTGACGGCTGTGGGTTCAAAATCAAGTTCAACTTTTTGATGGGTCATGAATTGATATAAATAGGCTGCACGTTGACGTACCGGTTTACTCTGTAGAGGGTCTTTGGTAAATTTTAGAAGTTCATGTTTTTTACGCAAAAAAGCGACTCGGTAAAAAAGATACTGCTCATAATCCCTCGGGTCATTAAAATAGTGCTCATTATTGAGTATTTTTTCCAAGGCAGTGGTATCGTCATCCAAAAGCATCCTATCAACATGCGGATGTCGTTTTCCATTGAGTTTGACCAGATAATATTCATACATCTTTTTCAGATGACTTAGCCCGATTGCCGAATCGAGCATATACTTCACTGTTTTATTGAGAGGTACATTACTAAATAACGCTTTCAAAAGATCCGGCTTCGTTTTAAACTCACCATGAAATAAAGCGTACAATGTTTTTAAATCAACCGCCATCGTAACTGCGTTAGAGAGTAAATCGAGGAGCTCTTTGGTATTGTGCTGAAGTTCTAGGGGCTCTACCTCATATTCAGCTGTATCGTTTTCAAGATCATACTGTGCCTGCATATGAAGGAGCTGTTCGGGTGCAACCTGCAGAAGCTTTCCGAATTTTTTAGCAGTTGCAACACTAAACCCTCGTTTATGACTGTAAAGTTCACTGATAGTTTTAGACCCGAGATCTAAATGTTTGCACAGGGTCTCTTGCGTTACCCCCATCGGATCTAAGAACTCTTCTCGCAAAAAATCCATAGGATGTCGAGTCATGACAAATCCTTTAAATTATTATATATTGATAAATATATCGTATTTGGATAAATTAGTCAATAAATTTCTTGAAAACAACTATAGAACTTTTTGCCATATCAGAAATTTCGGTTTTACAACGCCATTAACGTCTGGTATTCGTTGAGCGCGAAATCGTCCGTCATGCCGCTGATGTAGTCGGTGAGGAGGCGGATACGATAGTAAAGCTCCAACAAAACAAAACTCTCTTGATCTTCTGTATCGATAGAGTCAACATCAGCTTGATATGCAACGATCTGCTTGGAAGAAATACGTCGTATGAGGCGCATCGCCACAAAACACTCTATTTTTTCATCTCTCAATAGCTTACTGAAATCCTCAGCACATATTTCCAGCAGCGGTTTATAGAGATCGAGTAGACCATTAACAATCGTATATCCTTGGAGCTCCAGAGTCTGAACCTCACGATTTTGATAGATGTATTTGGTCGAGATTTTTTTGAGTATATGGATTGCTTTGTAATAATCGCTTTCTCTGTCGTATTCGAGAAGCGCTGAGTTGAAACTTCCTTCATAGATCGCTTCATGATGGGCGACGTAAATATCGACGACATGTCCGACCAGTTCACGGACAAGCTGTGCGCGGGTGAGGGTGAAAAACATATTGAACTGGTAAGGGGCCTCGTTACGTTTGGCTTTTTCGTATTTGTCCTGTATGAGATCGAGAAGATAGTGTTCGTTTTCTTCTTCACATGCTTTGCGAATAAGATCATACACCTGATCGAGATTCAAAATTCCCTTTTCGACCGAATCTTCCAAATCTGCAGTGAGATAAGAGATGTCATCCGCCGCCTCCATGATGTAGGTGAGAGGAAAACGATGCCCTGCTGCTACCCCCAACGATTCTTGGAGGGTTTTAACATAATCGCGTTCACTGTAGTAATAGCCCGGTTTTTTTCGGAGGTAGCTTTGAGGATCATCGGAAGAGGGCTTCGGCTCATAGGCACCCCGCGTGTATTTGAGGACGGCGAGGGTTTGCGAGTAGGAGAGGTTGAGGCGCTGGAGTTTTGAAATGAGGCGGATCGCCTGCGCGTTGCCGTCGTAGTTGACGATATCCGTTTTCAGGGTGTTTTTCAGGGCTTCTATCGTCTCGGTTGACGTATCGACGGCATCGAGTAACGGCAGGGCGTGCGTACTCATCCATTTATTGATCGTCTCTTCGGCGAAATGACCGAAAGGGGGATTTCCGATGTCATGCAGCAAACTCGTCATCTCCGCTGTAGAGACAAAAGCGTTTTCCATTCCTTCCAGCCCGTAGGTGTCCAGACCTTTTTCAGAGAGTTTGGTGAGGATCGATTTGGCGATAAATCGTGCCGTCTGCGCGACTTCGAGTGAATGGGTTAGTCGTGTACGAATCGAGGCGTTAAGTTCGAGGGCGAACACCTGCGTCCGTTTTTGGAGACGGCGAAACGCTGGAGAGGAGAGGATACGCCCGCGGTCGCTTTCGATGGAGTATTCCAGATCGTTAAAGGGGTAAAGTTGACGGTGAAGTGTGAGTTTAGTGCGGTAATCGATCATTGTGGTTCCTCTTTATTTTTAATGACAAGTTTGCATAATGGCTGTTTGATAGCCTCTTTTCTCTCTTTGTCTTTCCATATAACAACGCTTTCAATCTCTATATCATCTATGGTATAGCCTTTTTGAAGCTTTTCTTTGACCATCTCATCAAAACTTTTTGCCAAACATCCTATTGCTTCGTCATCCACAAAAAGGTGTAAGCGATTACTGCCGGGATAAGTTCCTAACGTGGCTTTTGTTCCGGCTATCAGCTCTTCGGTAACAAAGTTTTGCCGACCGCTAAATCCGAGATAGACGTCTCGTAGTGACATAATAAACGTTTTCGTTGATGGTGCGTCATACTCTTTTTCATCATGATGAATAAAAATGTTGTTTGGTAACATACGAACGAAATGGTGATCGTCTGTCACAATGACAAGTCGGCTTTTAGCGCGGGTCATACCAACGTAGTAGAGTCTTAGAAGATCATCGTTAATATGGTTTTTACGGATCAAAATTACAACGGTATCAAATTCTTTACCTTTGGCTTTATGCATCGTCGAGACAACGACTCTGGCACCGCTCTCAAAGTCTTCAAATTTAATTTCATCAAGATAGCTTTCCCAAATAGAAGCATAAAAAACTTCATGTTCTTTGACAAAACTGTTGACGACCTGTGTGAGTAAATCCAGATGCCTTGAGCCTTTAAAATGAGAGAGTGCCATTTGTAACGCCATAGCGATATGCTCTTCCTCGATTTGGAAACTTCCGTTGCATAACTCTTTGATCTTGTAATCGACAAAATAGATTTCCGACAGATGACGAAGCTTGAATGCACCTCGTTCCAATAAATATTCGGCTTTTATTTCATTTTGCCGCAACAGTGAGTAGATCGACTCAACCTCTTCATTACTATAGGCTAATACGGCAATACTCTGATTCTCATCAAGTGTTTTTAGAACATTGACAACAGGGGGCACCAGTTCAGAGGATCGGCACAGATTCACGGTAACTTCACCGGCATGTTTCGATTCTGCAGTTTGTAGCTCTGTTTTAAACCGTGTGGTTAAACGCTGTACGATATGGTTCGCTAGATCGACAATGGTGCCGTCACTTCTAAAATTGCGTGTCAGGGCATATTGGGCATATCCACCTTCATCGCCACCGAATGTTTGGGCATAGCGTTTAAAAAATGCAACATCGGCGTTATTGACACCGTTGAGAATACACTGATCGTCATCGCCGACGGCGACGAGGCGCATATCTCCCTCTTGCGCCGAAACCATCGCTTCGACCATTTTGAAGGCATCGGCATTGATATCCTGAAATTCATCGAGGACAATGACCGATTTAAACGGTGCAGTTATTTGACCCGTTGAGAGCTTATACGCCGCAGTGGCAACTACCTGTTTCACAAGGTCGTTATCAATATCCTGTACCTGTCGCCCGATCAGTTGCAATGCGTATCCGTGAAAGGTGTAAATATCAATTTCATGCGCTAACGATCCCAACAGTTCCAAGAGACGGCTTTTAAATTCCGCGACTGCTGTTCGAGAATAGGTCAGCATCAGGAATTGATCGGCTTTAATATCTTCTTTGAGGATAAGCGAAGCGATTTTGTGAACCAATACTTTGGTTTTTCCGCTTCCCGGTCCCGCTAAAATCATCATCGCCCGGCTCTCTTTGTCTTCGATGATTTGTTGCTGTTCTTCAGATAGCCCCAAAAATATCTTTTCATACCGCTTTTTAGTCATAGGCTGTGAAAGGGTAAGTTTTGTGAGTTTGTATTTTCGTTTAAAAGATTCGTATGCGTCGGTAAAGTAGTCTTTTAAAAACGCCATTGCCTGTTTCGGATCATTTTGAAGTCTTTGGGCATATTCGCCCATGATATGGATCGATTCCACCTTTTGCTCGTAATGGGGTTTCATACGAATCGCGTATTCGGTTTTGGTATATTTGAGCTTTTTATCAAATTTGTCGGATTTGTGAATGTTCATTGGAGAGTAGTAGATAAAACGCCCTTCAGCCAACTCTAACACGTGTAAAAGATGTAGATGTAGTAACACTTTATCGACCATTTTTACGTGCATGTGTTTGGGTAGATTTAGCTCTTTATGCAGTTGTAAAAGTGAAAATTCGATATAACATTTCTCATTCTTTTTGGCATCATCTATCTGAGATACGAAGTACGATACCACTTTCGTCGCAATCTCATGTTTTAGTTCCATCGATTTTTTGAGTGCACTATAATCAGAGAGCTCTGTATACCAACTGTCACGCTGACGATCTACTCTTCGAAATCGGAAACTCTCTTTTGCTTCTCTCCAAAGCTTCAGAAGTTCCTTGATGAGTTCGGTTTTATTCGCTTCAGCGTTAATAGACCCGTTTTGAATCAATGCTTCGTTGAGAGATCGGATGGAGACAACACCTTCTGAGTGTTTAGCGAAATATTCCAATAAAAAGGATTCGATTTTTTGGATCGCTTCGTACTCTTTTTCAGCACTTTGTTTGATATAAAGACTTAGATCCTTGCTATCGGAAACAATCTCCATCTCTTTGAGCTTTAATATCGATGCGGCGATAATCTCTTTTTCAAAACCCAGTGTCTGTGAAATCTCATCGATCTGTACGGCTTTGGGCTTGCCGCGTCCTAATATACTGCTAAGTACCAACGTTAGCCGAGAAGTTTCTTCTTCAGAGAGGTTCTGCGTAGTGCAAGTTTCCCGTAACATCTCAAAACTACCTTGCGCTACAGCATCGGCATAGAAGCGTACCTGATTGCGTCCTCGTTCGATATATCCCTCACGCTCCAATTCCAAAAGAGCTGTTTTGATTTTGATGTCATAAGCCTGATTGCTATCTTCGACATCCCAATTTGCCGCTTTAGCGATTTCACGCGTCGTCATTGTGACTAGGTCGGATTTTTGATTTTTCAGCACCCGAAAAATGGCATTGACTTCGGCGGCACTTACTTTGCTCGTATTTAATGAAGCAAAATGTTTATCAAGATCATTCTCATCGAACAAGAGCGGACAAAATGCTCTGAGTTTTTTATCACGTGCCCCGCGTCCCGCCTCTTGAGCATAATTTTCCAGTGAATCGGAAACCTCATAATGGATGACATTTTCAATATTAGGCTTATCGACTCCCATCCCGAAGGCTGTGGTTGCAACGACAATATCCAATTCGTTGTTGACATATTGTGTCAATATCTCCATTTTTACGTCAGAATCGAGTTTGGAATGAAATGATCGGACACTTCTCGGTGCGAGATCGAGGCTGAGCTTTTGGGCAACTTCATCACACATCTTGGTAGAAGAGGGGATATAGACTAAAGCTGCACCTTTGTTATTGTTGAGTAGTTCGAGCAAACGGACGTACTTATCCGCTTTTTTATCGATGGGAACGGCTTTATAATCGAGATTTTTCCGCTCAGGCAATGCGAGATGATGGGTTAGAGTAAACCTCAGTGTGTCATGGATATAGTTACTGATATCATCAATCACATTTGGCTTTGCTGTAGCGGTAAAACACGATACGGGTATGGTCTCTTGATACGATTTTGCTTTCAATAAATCGTTGATGAATTCACCGATATAAAAATAATCATGCCTAAAATCATGCCCCCATGTTGATAAACAGTGGGCTTCATCGATAACGAATCGCTCGATCAGGCGGTTTTTAAGAACGGAGAAGATCGCGTTGGAGCGGAGGCTCTCCGGTGCGATATAGAGGATATCGGCTTCCCCGTTTACAACCTTGTCGATAACGTCTGCACGTTCGAGTGCACTGAGATAGCCGCTTAATGCCACAGCGGTAAAGTTGGCAACTTGCTTATTGAAACTTTCGATGTGGTTTCGCATAAGTGCCTGAAGCGGAGAGACCACTACAGTGAGCGATTTGTATGCTTTTGCTTTGACCAAAGCAGGCAACCAAAACGTAAATGTTTTACCCCCTCCGGTAGGGAGAACAGCCAAAAACGATTCGTCTCTCAGAGCAGCTTCTACAATCTCACGCTGAGAGATCATTGCCCCGCTATCCAGCGTAGCGTTCAAACGGGGAAACTCGTTAAATTCACCGAATCCGAATGTCTCTTTAGAAAAAGTCAGTAGTTCATCCATGCTTTTTTGCAGATCAAAACAGAGCTCTTTTTGCAGTGGGACGATAGCGGGATAGTCATAGAGAATTTTTGGAGGATGTGCCTTGATCTCGATATTGGGTGTCAGTAGTGCCAAAATATAGGCAAATTCTACAGGATGATTTTCTATCGCATCGGGAATTTTGGAAGGGTTTTTGATGACCGTCTCATAAAGCCTTGCAATCTCTTTTTCGAGGAGGAGGGGAGCCAAACATTCGAGTGTAAGGATGTTTTCTATCGATTGAAAAAAGCCCTGAAAGAGATCCTGATCAGCGAGGAGTGAGAAAAAAACGTTCTGCCGTCTTTTTTCCAATCCCAAAAAGTTTTCAACACATTGTTCAAACAGTTTACGTGAGAGTTTCGAGTCTTCAACCGGATCATTTAGAAAGTTGTCTTCATTTTTATAGCTTTTGGGAAGGTGGTGAAATGTCCTTTCGTTAAAGAGCAAAAGTGAGATTGGGAGGGTATCGATGATAACTTTCGTTTCCAATATGGGCATTAATGCCGTTTCTTGAAGCATCTTTTGATCGAAGGTTACGAAGTTATGACCGGCGATAAAGTGAGGATTATATTCTTCTATAAATTGTTTAACATCAGTCAATGAGGTCGTTTTTAATTCCTGCTCTCCATAAACGAGACCAATCTCTTTGATTTCGCCGGAGTTGGTCGTTTCGAGGTCGAGGAAGAGGATATTCGTCATTGAGTCACTTCTCGTAGCTTCTGATGCACCCTGACCATCGCCAGCGTATCGAGTTTACAGTACGCCAACAATGACGTCCGCATTGCCTCTTGTTTATTTTCTTCCATCGTTGCGAGTTTGGCGTAGGTATTCATCGCTTCGCTCCCGTTTTGGACACCTTCTAGGGATTTATACGCTTCTGCCATCTCTGGGACGAGGGCAGGGAGGACATATTTGATCGAGTAGCTTCCCTGCATGGACGGGGTGACGTAATGCCCCTTCTGAAACGGCACCATCAGATCGCGGATGCTCGTATGGATTGTCATGAGTTGCTCGCTGAGATCGGGGAAGCTCTGGGAAAGTTTCTCGATCACCCCGCGCTCGAAGCTCATGTTGTATGCCAATACCGTGACGTTGCCCTGGATGTCATGGATCAGCTGTTGCGCCAACGCGTAGCGCGGATCGGTTCCTGCGGGGGCTAAAAACTCCCGATGTTCCAGTCTCCCGTCGGCGTGCTCGATATGGAGCGAATATTGAAACGGTATCTGCTGATAGGGGCTGATTCCCGACCACTGCGGAACCGCCTGCTGAAACGTCTCGAAATCGAGGTGGTAGATCGGATAGGCGAGGGTGGAGAGGAACTCACCGATAGCGTCGCGGTCGATGTGGGTACGCTG
>NZ_JAQTUH010000026.1 GCF_028710345.1 Sulfuricurvum sp.
AAACTGCACTATGAATTCAAGAAATATACTCATAACCTTAGCCCTAAGTACCGTGTTATACGCTGATCTACAACCCATTTCCAATGCCTTTATTGCCGGGATGAAAGAGATGAAGATTGAAGTAAAAACAACCGATGCATCTAATACCATTGAAGTAGTCACACCGATTGAAGAACTTCCCCTTATGGGAGGGAGAATAACGTATAAAACCCGAAGTGGTGATGCTAAAGATATGCTAGAGCGTCAATGCTTCGCATATGGTGGAGATGTCTATTTTACAATCAAGGACAGTTTTGGTGATACGGTAGAGGCACACAGCCTTGATCATGCTAAAGTCAAAGCACTCTCAAGCGAACAGCGAGCCGAATATACTAAACTAAATCTTGAAGATAAAATCTTTTTCTTTGTAAAATCCCGAAGCGACTTTAGGGAGTTCTTTAGCGATCAGCGTCTCAAACGAGGTTTTATCGCCGATACGGATGTTCTTAGACCTGAGAGCTTTCAATACGACACAACATGTAAATCAATCGATACCGGTAAAACCATCTATACGGCTAAAACCAAACGCTATCCGGACACTATGGTTATTACATTTAGTGAAGTGGTAGCGACAGAGAACTTTGCGAAGCCGAAGATCTCTAAAACAATCGAGTCACTATTTGCCGAGTATGTAACGGAGCAAAAAGGGAACAAATATCTCCTTGAGCATAAATTCATAGGCGGTGCTGACTACAACGAAATGGCACGACAGTATTGTGAAGAGGCATCAGGTCAACTCATTGTCGATGGCGGTGAAACAAATATCTATACCAAACTGGTCAATTTCAAACGTGAGATGGGATGTATCAATATCGAACATCCGTTTATTTTACGAAAGCCTGAACCGTTTAAATTCATGCTACTCACCGATACGGCTCCAACGTATGCAAAAAATAACCGTGTCATTGATCAAAGTGACGTATTGGATATCCAGATGCAAGGGCTTGCTCTCTCAACTTCAATGCTCCCATTAGGAGCTCAAAGTGAAAATAATATCGGCAACCGAAAGTTGGTCTCTACTCTCTATAGTGATAACGGTATGAGCAAGCTAGTTAACATCCAAGAGGTAGGTGGAAACAAGACCTACAAAAACTATAAAGTGCAAAACAATGAAGCACGAGATATTACCGATGAGCGGTTCGTCTATTCTAATCTCAAACTCCCTCAATCGATACAAAACGCTAAAGGCTCATTAGTGCAGCAATGCAGTCAATATGGTGCGGGAAAAGTGTCAATTGATGGTTATACCGTAACGTGCAGTAGACAAGCCTATGGGAATCAATGCAGTGTTAATCTGATTTATATGAGAAATGATCAGTTTGCCGGGCGCGAAACTGCTGGGTGTCGTTAAAGGATAATCATGGACTATATTGCACAAATAGTACCCTTAGTTTTTTTAGCAGTTGTCATTGTTATGGTTTTAAAAAGACGTTCTCCAGCCTCGGAAGCAAATATGTCCGGCGGAGTAGAACGAAACTCTGATAGATCGAAGTAGGGAGATATATGCAAAAAATCATATTATCCGATCACACAACTGCGCAACTTAATGCAGCACAGCAAGAGAGACAACGTCAATATCATGTCAGGCTCTTTTCGTATAACGAAGCAATGATGAAGCATGATGAGCGAAAAGTACAGGCTCGCGCACGGCTAGCTGAGGCTTGGAATCAGCGTCGTGTTTGGGAAACCCTCAGCGGATTTTTTAAGATGATAGGTGCCTATGTGATACGTAAACCGTCTCGTCCAATTATGCAAGGTGCCGGAGATCAAGAAAAGATATGGAGTGCCGGTAACGAAGGGGAAAAGAAAGTTGAAAACTTCTTATCCTCAAATCTCGACGATCAGTGGACACTGATCAATGGTTATAAAAATGCCAAAGGGGAAATCGATCAAATTTTGGTGGGTTCGAGAGGTGTGTTTGCGATCGAAATAAAATACAGCAATGGAACCATTTTTTGTGATGGAGATCAATGGTGGAGAGACAAATATGATCAATACGGTAACTTGGTAGAAACCAATAAACCGATAGCCGATAAACGGGGAAGAAGTCCAAGCCGTCAGGTTAATGAATCATCCGATTTGCTCCAATCGTTTCTTCAAAAACGCTATCCATCACTGCGTGTATATCGCTCAATTATATGGGCGCATGATCGTTCAAAATTAGGTGCAGTTAATAATCTCAATGTCGATTACACCGCTGTGGTAAACGATTGGGATTTAGGACGTTTTTTGCGCAACTCAACGTACCAATTAAGTCAAGATGAACAACAACGTATTGTCGAATCAATTCGAAAAGATCATACTTATTACAACCAACCACGAAGATAAAAAAAGGAGACTTCATGAAATTAAAAACTATCCTAGCAGCTACGCTGCTAACTACCACGCTAATACACGCTGATCCATCCCCGTTTGGTTTGGAAATCGGCAAATCTACAGTGAGTATGATGAAAGAAAAATATAGTTCCAAGTTTGTTGGAATCAATAATTTGAGTCAAGGTGATGTATATGATCTTGACACGAGTGAATTAGGGATAGAGGGGATGCAATCGGCACGAGTGATTTACGATAAAAATGGAAAATTGATGGGAGTCTTTACCACCTTTCCAAAAGGGAAATTTCAATATCTATTTGGTCAGATGAAAAGCAAATATAAACTGGTCACTTCTAATATTCCGTATGTTGGAGATACCTCCGCCAAATTAACCAACGGTAATACCGAAATACAGCTCAACGCTCCGCACATGAGCTTTGAAATGGAATTGAATTACGTCGATAAAAATCTATTAAAAATTGCCAAACAAAAAAGTTCTAACGATGCCCAGCAAAAATCGAAGCATGAAGCGTCACAGTTATAAGGAGAAAATAATGGTGGAGAAATTCTTTGCCATTATTGCACAGGTTCTTGTTAGATAATTAGCATATCTTTATCTGCATAAAATGAATTAAACAAAATGTTAAAAAGCGTTTATGCGGTGGTGTAGTCTGAATATTAAAATTAGCTGAAAGCATTGGATAAAATGAAGGTGTAACACTCTATGAGTGCAAACACGGTTTTTACATTTTTTTAATATTGAAAATAAAATGATTTTAATACCTAAAACATATCTTATGACATATCTTAAAGCATATTAGTAAATCAAAAACATACATAAAAAAATCATAATAAAAAGATTTAGAAAAATTCTGTCTTTGTTTTGTGGCAAAGGATAATTATTAAGCGAAGCTTAAATCAACTTCATAAAAAAACGGTGTAACACGTAGTGAGATAAAACGTCGTTTTGTTATGCATTAAATACTCTATAAAATACTATTTAATGTATTATCAATATTTTTGTATTACTAAATAAATTACTAATACGTAAACATAAATACTCTATAATTTCTTTATTAATATATGACCATGAATCTTTATAGTTCTTTTGTACGAAATATCCGCAAGAGGTAATAATATTTTCAAAGATATATGGCATTTAATGTTGATGCAAGATGGTGAAAGTATTCAACAATACTATGATCGACTTCAAGAGATAATTAACTCGAATGGAAGCGATTCTTTCGGAATAACAAACGCTACGGCGTCTATATCAGATATTGCATTTACGTGTGGCTGTGATATGTATAAAATCATTCGTCGGACTATCTAATTGTGCAATTCACTTTAGCCATCCCAGTTTGACCAACTCGTTGATTCTCTCTTCATGATAACGCCGTAATACATCGGCTAATTCATACTCTTTATTCGGTACCCAACTCGGAGCTTGTCCAGGTTTGGCTTTTTGTTTCATCGTGGAAAAAGACAACGGTCCAAGTGCTTCAATTGCATTGATATACTCCGGCAATCGGTCGCGAAAAATTTCACAAATTCTCTGAGCTTCTGAGCGAAAACTTTTTTTGTTCACGTCTAAAATATCTACGAGTTTTTCAAAATGTCTGGGTGTAATATTGCTACGCTGTCCATCGATAGTTAAGTGTGAATCGTAGTGCTTGGTGTTGGAATAAATACGTGTCGTTGCAATGTCATAAAGGGGTGCAAAAAGTTTGATTGATTCGCTGATAATAAGCGATAAATTTTTCGTGTGCATATCTTCATGAGAGATGATCATAGAATAAAAATAGTGCTTTAAAAGTTCTAGGCGTTCTGCTTCGCTGATGAGTTCTTTTTTGATGCGAGTAAACATTTTTTCGCTCGTGGTACTGTATTTATTTTCAGCACGTAAACCTAAATAAGTGGAGAAGTTTGCTTTTGCAAAACGGTACGTTCCTAACCGATCAAATCGCTTGATAAGATAGTGAAATTCTTCATCGTTTTCTCGTTTGATCAGATACGATTGAGGAACGCGAAATCCCAATTCATTTTTGGCAAAACTCATAAAGAGATGTTCATTTAAAGCTAAATGCGGAAGATAATATTGCGATGAAGGATCGGCTTTATATCGACTGTAAGGTTTGAGAATAAAATCACGTATACCATCGGATTTATCCTGATGTATCCGATGGTGTTCTAGGTCAAGATCAACAAGCCGTTTGTATTGAAAACCGCTGATCCCGGGAAGCTCGTCATAGGTAAAATGAGAGAGGTCTTCACCCTCAGGAAACAACTCTTCTTCATTGATGTCGAGGGTATAATTTTCAAGCACAGCAGGGAAGGGGAGAGCAGGGCCTAATATAGTCTCAAGATTGCTTAAAAAAGAGGGACGGTTCTTTTGAGATTCTACCTGAGACTCACCGGTGAGCGTGAAATAAATATCGCCGATATTATGTGTTAATCGAACCAACATATCAAGCTCATCGGATGAGTTTAATGTTTGCTCTAGCATCTCACGATTAACCCCTTCGGGGAGATTCTCATCAAACGTTGCGTGAAGTTCTGAAGATGAATAGGGGACTATATCTAAAGGTAATCCTGGGATTTCTACTTTATTCAGGGTTAAGTATCGATCAGCATAGCAGAATACAAACTCTTGAGCGTTTTGAAAAAGGTAACCTGCGATTTGATCAGCTTTATGAACAAAGATCATCCGATAATCTTTTGCATAAGCTTCACGGACATCTTTTTGCCAATAGACAGTTGATGCAGATTGTCCGAGTGTACGAACTCGGTTGCTAGCTATAAGTTCATTGAGAACACGCAAAAGTTTTTTATCCTTAATCCCAAAAACACCACTTTTACGTTCGATCTCTTTTAAGGATTCAGCTTCTTTTAGCGTTAAAATGATTTCTAAAACCTCAGTAATATCGGCTCTCACGTTAACTCCATCCATTTAAGGTTTTTAGGACACTGTATTAAATTAGTTTAAGTTTACAGTGACTATTATAAATATAAACTTAGTTGGTGTCTTGAGAAACTTAAGCACTGTAATTCCACTGATTAATACTATCTGCCAGAAAACCCTAAAATTGATAAATTCATACAGTGTCAAATGACCTGAAATTAGTGATAAGTATCAAATATTCAACAGTGTATGAAAAACACTTAGTTAATCCCTATGAGGGGGCTCTTTTATTCGGATACGAAACTATTGATACTATTTTCTAGTTGTGTTAGTTCACTGATTATGGCGTCAAATGAAAGGATTTCTCCCGAAAACATACTTCCCATTTTTTCATAGTCTTGTTTAAAAGCTTGAAGAATCGCATAATGCGGAACGATTTTTAAAGTTCCCGGCTTGGCATCATCATAATTAGCTGCACCGGATCGGAAATAAAACTTTTTGTGTTCGGCTACTTTTGCCAATAAGTCTGTATCTTTCAAGGCCTCTTTGCCGATATCACTTCGATAGAGCATCACTAGATCATAAAGATGACGGCTGAGACGCTCTTTGACACGATCAGGTTTGTTGATATTATTCTCCGCATGAAGAATAGTCGCTTTTTCCCAGAAGGTTCGTTTTGGAGAAAGAACATTAACCTCACATGATGTTTTTATCTCAGCGATTGCATCCTCAATAAACGCTTTGATTTCAACACGCTCGATCGGTTCATGCGCCGCTTTGGTTCCGCTCTCGATCAGAACAACCGGTTTAACATACTGATCACCGTATTCACTAGTGTTCAGAGATTTAGGGTAGAGGAATAAAATATTTTCAGGGTTATTTGGGTCAATCGATAAACTCCATTCTTTGGCTGATCCAATATCTGCTGTGATTTGATCTGAAAGCATAGGTAATAGGGTATCTCTCAAAAATGCTTCGCCAGCCAACTTGAGCAGTTCAACCGCTTTTTCAGCTTTCTTTTTACTCTCTGGTAACTTAGCAATTTCATGTGGAGCTTTGTCTCCGCCGAATCCAAGATCTTCCATATTTAGAGATAGATCGATGTCTTCGGAAAACCGCTCAATCAGTTTGTAGCACTTTGAGAGGGAAGTTCCCCCTTTGAACATCAATCGATGTGTATGTGTCAAGCGATTAAAGAGGGTATCAAGCAGATAGGTTACCCAAAAGTCTTTTTCCACTACATGTGCAGGATAACCGGTATACGTTGAAGCAATGCGAAAGGCTGCTTCACGATCAGATTTTGGGAGTTTTATAAATTCATACACTATGACGCCTTCGTGATAATATGCTCAACCGCTTCTTTAACCCAAGCGGAGCGGTTCTTTGAAGCAGATTTAAGATCATGAATCTCTTTTTCGTTTAACGTCTCAGCTATTTTAGACTGTAACGATTCATCAAATGCTTCTTCTTTACCAAGATATTCAATAGCGCTCAGATAGAGTCCTGCTCTTTTCCCCCGACCGGAGAGTTTTTTCTCCGATACTTTACGAAATTCGATTTTTGATTTTCCAATAACGATATCACCGATTTGCTTTTCAGTTAAATAGACCTGTTTCATAGGGATTTGCGTAGTCAATCCCAATTGATAAAGAGCATTAGCACCATCTGGGAGAAATTTGGTTCTCATCATACGGCTTAATGCATTGACAATAGCCGAATGCGCGGGGGGAACTTCTCCCCAACGGCTTATTTCGGGTTTATAATACAAACCTCTACGAATGCGACGTATTTCACCAGCTTCAAATAGGCGTGATAGTATCCGCTCAATAGTAGCTTCATTTCCAAAGGTAAAGAAATCAACATGTGTGAATACGTATCCAGCTTTATGCGAAGTAATCGTGTTCCTAATATGTTGAGTTAGTGAATTTTGCATTATAATTGTCCGTAAATAATAAATAAATAAAAGACATTTTAGCATAATATTATTTCAATGAGTTTATAAAATTGAGTTTTTTTATTGTGAACGCATACTGTTTTGAGAACATGCAATTAAAAAGGCGTGATCTTGACGTCAGAAAACCTAAGTAATATATAATTCGTATACTAATAAATCACCTTATTATGGGAAAAAGTATGAAATAGTTTGTTGTGTCGGAAAACGCTTACTTTTAATCAATAACCCGCATAAGTATCCGCATTAATATTTCCATATATAGATTTCAGGCTTAGTTGATATGGTTATTTAATGGCTTTTTATATCCGTAAAATAATCCGCAATAATTATGCTATACTTTCTACATATACTGATTGGAGTCGTACATGACTTTTACCCCTATTGCACCTTTCAATATGAGAGGGGAACTGGATGATGATTTACTACAGTGGTCTGAGCGAATATGCATGAAGAGCGCCGTTTTATCGGGCGGTCTCAATCATGATGTGCTAGATGAAGTAAGAGAACTGCTTCGGATCACTAATAGTTACTATTCCAATCGGATTGAATCAGACGGTACTCATCCTATCAACATTGAAAAAGCGATGAGAAAAGAGTTCTCTGAAGAAGAAAATAGCAATAAGCTTCAAAAGCTCTCTATTGCCCATATCCATACACAGCGTGAGATTGAAAGGCTTATTCCGGAAACATCACCGTTTGATAGTGACTTTATACGATTTGTTCATCGTGATATGTATACCCAAGAGGGAATGGAAAAGTTTCTAAATATACAATATCCGGAGACTGGCGAAATCGTTAAAATGGTTCCGGGTGAATTTAGAACACGCGGTGTTGCGGTAGGCGGATACGTTGCACCACAGTATGAGGGTGTACCGAGCTTGATGCATGAATATGCAAGCCTATACAATACATCATCTAATCTCACTTCGGTGTCAAAAAAGTTTCTATACGCACTTGCATCACACCATCGCTTGGTATGGATACACCCTTTTCTTGATGGAAACGGTAGGGTGTCTCGTCTTGTGTTGGATGGCGCTATGATTGGATCTGGGCTTAATGGTTATGGATTATGGAATATATCTCGCGGGTTAGCCAGAAGTGTGGATGATTACAAGAAATACCTAAAGCATGCGGATATGAAACGACAGGGCGCTTATGATGGAAAAGGGGAACTGTCTGCCGCTGCTTTGAGAGAATTTGTCATATACATGCTTCAGATAGCCGAAGATCAAGTAGATTATATGGGTAGTCTATTACGAATGGATGGTCTTGCAAGCCGTATTGAAAGTTATGTGGCTTTTGCTAACAGCGGAACAATCGGGATTGGCGAGCTTCCAAAAGGCTCTGCAAGCATCTTTAAGCACCTGTTGCTACATGGGGAAAGCTCACGAGGAAGTATGGCTCAAGTGATCGGAGCAGGGGAGAGAACGACAACAAAGGTTGTTCAAGAACTTTTAAAACGGAATTTTTTAGCTACCCCTTCACCAAAAGGTCCAATTCGAATTAGATTCCCTGCACATATGGCCTCTCTCGTATTCCCAGAATTATTGCCGGTAATTCAAGGGGATGATATTATAGTGGCGAGAAAAAGAGCGGGGAGACCTAAAAAATCATTGTAAGATTTGGTCGCCTATGATCAAACAATGCTAAATCCTTGCTGCTTCCATGAGTTAATACCGCCTTTAAGATTAAGAGGTTTAAATCCATTTTTTGACAAAATACGTGAGGCGCCGACGCTTCTATTGCCACTTCGGCAATAGACGACGATAGTTTTATTTTTTACTTTATCAAGTTTCGAAAGACTTTCTGTTAACTCATGCAGAGGGATTAACGTAGCTCCTTTGATCCGTTCTTGAGAAAATTCATTGTCGGTTCGAACATCTAAAAGAAAAACTTCTTTGCTGTTTTTTAAAAGTTCAGATGCTTCTGATGGAACAGTCGATTTGAAATTTGCAAGTATCCATCCTTTAGAATAAGCAAGAAAAAGAAAAACGATAGAAGATGGAATAACCCAAGTAATGATTTCAGCAGGCATAAAAAGCTCCAATTTTTTTGCCATTCTATCGCATCATGCTGATAATCAAGTGCCTAACATAATTCTACATGCATAATATTGGGGATTAATCTGCAAAGACGAAGTAGTAATAAGCAAATACTCACATTTGTTGAGAGTATTTAGAGCCTTATCTTTTATGTCGAAAAACATTATTTTTTTATTTTCCGTATAGCATTTGATTGCTTTTTATTGGTTAAATCTAGGGCACATCTCGTGTCTGTTGTTGAAATGTTAAGCCTTTTAAGTTAGCCATTTTTTCGTTCCAAGAAACGGCGAATGGTTGATGCCGAAGGTATGTTTTTAGCGAATGTATAGCGTTTATGTAATGCTGAATGAATTGCACGTTCCGCTAACCCTTCAGTAGAGAAGATATTGATGTCCTCTTCATAGCGTCGTAACGCAGCAGCCGTGGTAGGTTTGAATCCTGAAAATCGTGATTTTTTTGAAGCCAATTTAGTTTGATCTGCATCGATAATTTCCAACCACTTTCGGATTTGATCCGGCGTAGCATTTGGGTTGTTTTTGAGAAATCCGTGTAGGCGCCCGGCTGTGTTATAGAGATCGTGAATCATTTGAAGGCTCCTTTTTTAGTATGTGTGAATTGTTAAACGGTTTGAGTATTTAATCGCTCGATTGAGTATATGACGAGGCTTGACCTCGTCGTGCAGTTGGGATAATTGAGCTCCACATAGCACCCTCCCAAGGAGGTAGCAGGTAGATTGATAACAGTAAGTGTGGTCGGTGGCGTGTAGCCATCTGCGATTTTAGTAATCGCGAAAACGGGTAGGGTAGGGCTGTTCCAAGTCTATCAAGTGCGGAGTTTTTGAAGCGATTAAGGTCTGCAACAGGTTGGATCGCTTGGTTTTTTCAATTAATGTTAAGTCGTGCAGAGCGACAGGTACTTCAGGTCTCTGAAGCGGTATTATGGGGTATTTTGAAGCGGTTTTAATTGCTTAATAAGCTCGATTTTTAGGGCATTAAACCACTTTTTTACAATGACTTTGTCGTTGCCGTCTCTGTTCCTCAGAATTAGTCTCAATTTATTGAAAAAATGATTCAAAAATGGGCGGCTTAAAAAGGGTTTTTAGAATGAAGAAGGATAGGGTAGTTCATGTTTTGAAGAGCATATTGCCTCTCAAAAATGATTTCGTGCTAACTGGTTCTGTAACTTTGACCAATTGATCTGCGCGTTACTGTATAGTGCACGTATAGTTAGTACCGTTGATCATCGCGCATCGATGTCGGAGCCTTTTGTCCGGTGGATTTTCCAGCAGCTCATCTTTACATTTCTCTATTGCTTTCCAGCTGTGCAGAGCTACTCCATCTCTTGGATGTGAGTCAATAGAGGTGTTTTTTATCAAAGATATGTGTAAGTTTATCAATAGATAGCTTAATCTTAATTAAATATTTATAAAAATAAGATATGTAAAAATATATAAATACATTTCAAAATATGCTATACTTTCTTTAAAAAAAGGAGAGCTCATGTCATCGGCATCTGTCGTACGTTCATTGATTGAAAAATATCCCAATGGTCAAATATTTACTTATGATGATTTTAAATGTGATAAAGCTGCCGTTGCCATTGAACTTTCTCGTCTTTATAAAAAAGGTGCTATTCAAAAACTGACACGCGGACGATTTTATAAAGCCGCTCAAGGTATGTTTGGTCCGATTCGTCCAACTGAAGAAGCAATTGTTCAAGCTTATCAAAAAGCAGGTCAGGGGTATGAGACAGGAATAATGGCGTATAACCGGTTAGGATTGACAACACAAATACCATCTGTTATTGAAATTGCGACAACTATGGAACCGCGAACGATCATGATCGGTAACACAAAAATCAAACTGGTTCGGCAAAGAAGCGTTCCTAAAAAAACAAATGCACAATTACTCCAAATCCTTGATGCTCTTCGTCAAGTTAAAAAGATACCCGATACAATACCTTCAGAGGTATTGGTTAATATTAAGGGTATTATTATGCTATTAAGTGATGTAGAAAAAAAAGAACTCTCCAAACTGACACTCGATTTCACACCGAGAACCAGAGCATTGATCGGTGCTATTTTGGAGGAGCTTGATTGTAAGAAATATACCGATGCAATCAAGCAAAGTCTAAACACTACAACGACGTTTAGGCTGGGAATCAAAGAGAGTGTTTTAAAATATGGACGTGAATGGAAAATACTATGACGCTTCATGAAAATCCTGAGCTTTTCTCAGAACTGATAACGCTATCTGCAGATATGCTTGGCATGCGTGAAATTTACATTGAAAAAGATTATTGGCTATGTATGATTTTACGAAACTTAGCTCATTCTGACCCAGAAATATTTAATCGTGTCGTCTTTAAAGGGGGAACCGCTTTATCCAAAGCTCACAAAATGATTCACCGGTTTTCAGAAGATATTGATCTGGCATACATCGCTGATGGGCTAAATGGCAATCAAATCAAAAATAAGCTCAAAGTGGTTGAGCACGTTTTGCTGCCTGATATTTTGAAAGTTATTGAAAAACATTCACAAGAAAGTAAGGGGTCGAGTTTACGAAAAACTGTTCACCGTTATCCGAGAATTGCACAAGGACAATTTGGCGATGCGGTAGATGTTTTAATTGTGGAGTTAAATGCGTTTGCGAACCCAACACCATTTAGCCGAAAGAATATTACAACCTACATTACTGAGTTTTTGATCTCAAAAGGCGCTAATGATCTAATACAACAATATGGACTTGAATCATTTGAGGTAAATGTTCTTGAAACACAAAGAACTCTGTGTGAAAAAATCAGTGCAGTTTCTCGGGCATCTTATGAAGGACATGATTATCTACAAGCAAAGATACGCCATTTCTATGATATCTATTGGCTGTTAAAAGATCAAAAGACATATCAATTTTTTCAATCAGATGTCTTTAGAGAAATGATGAATACGGTGATAGAAGAAGATCGTAATATTGCAGAGTGGGCAAGCAAGCCTATATTGGAGTCACCGGTTAATATGGATCATACTGGTACGATGGCACCATTGCAACGATACTATGAAACAACGTTCTCAAGTTTAGTTTATGGTGAATTGCCATCATTTGAAGACATTATTGCCACATACTCTTTGGTTCGTCAAAGGTTGCAGTAGACAGTAATCGATAAGATACTAGTTTTTACAATTAGAGTTTTAAACGACGGAAAACCCTAAAGTTATTCAATTCGTATAGTAGTAAATGACTTGTTGAGCGTTAAAACCATCATTTAGCTGATGGTGTCGGAAAACACT
>NZ_JAQTUH010000027.1 GCF_028710345.1 Sulfuricurvum sp.
AATAAACTAGTTGTAAAAAAATTGTGTCAAAAGTAATAAAATCTGTCCACAATGGAGATTACTTTTGAGGGCTATTTCTTATATGACAGACAAATCTACTTTAGATAACATAAGATAAATTATATTGGAAGTTGATCTATTCATATCTGCTATTTGGTGTTTAACCCCTAATATGGATGATGATTTGAATTATAGTTGCAATTATTACTTAAACAAATTGTAATATTTTTTTTTGAGATTTTTTTCTAACTATTTATTGCTATTATTTTTCTGGTTGACTTTTAAATTCTAATGCTAATATAAGTCTAATTTAGGAGATATATCATGAAACTCATAGAGAAAAAGTATTACAGCATTTATTTGGTTATTACCATCATCTTAATTTGTTTTATCTTTATGATAATCAGCACATTCATTATTTATAAAAATATTGGAGAAGGCAAAACTAGTCTTGATATTGCCATTCAGCAATCTAAAGAAAAATGCAATGAAAAAAATGGAAAGATAGTCATTCAAAATAAAAACAATCCTCTTAATTCTAAATGTGTCATCGATACTAAAAATGTATCTAAATAAAAGACAGATATCAGACATCCATCGCAAATATATTTCCTAAATTGCAGTATTCTTTTACCATTCAATATATCTAAAGGATGTAGATGAAAGTTATCGCCTTTGCAGCCAGCAGCAGTAAGTATTCGATTAATAAAATGTT
Organism: Sulfuricurvum sp.; assembly: GCF_028710345.1. NCBI lineage: Bacteria > Pseudomonadati > Campylobacterota > Epsilonproteobacteria > Campylobacterales > Sulfurimonadaceae > Sulfuricurvum > Sulfuricurvum sp. Next base: position 716 of record NZ_JAQTUH010000027.1, read on the forward strand.
AGTTACTTATGTAGCAGGATTACTTCAAAATTGTGAAGTTGAAATTCTTGATTTGAATGATTATGAGCTTCCTCTTTTCAGTGTTGATCGTGAAAATGAACTAGGTCATCCTGATCTAGCAAAAGCTTTTTTTAATAAAATTGGACAAAGTGATGCTCTAATCATCTCATTTGCTGAACATAACGGTTCATATACGGCCGCATATAAAAGTTTGTTCGATTGGTGCTCTCGTATTGATTCAAAAGTTTTTCAAAATAAACCGATGTTCTTGCTTTCAACATCACCAGGATCAAGAGGGGGAGCGACTGTGCTTGCAACAGCTTCTGCATCAGCCCAATTTTTCGGTGGCCATGTTAAGGCCAGCATTAGTGTTCCGAGTTTTAATCAAAATTTTGATCTTGAAACAGAACGTATTATCAATCCAGAAATTAACATTCAGATAGTTAATACGCTTCACACTTTTATCGAATCAATAAATACGTAAAAAACTAGATTTAGTAAATTATTCGGCTAATTCGGTAAATTGTTCTTTACCCACACCGCATTCAGGACAAACCCAGCCTCCCGGAAGATCTTCAAACGAAGTAGCAGCAGAAATGCCATTCTCAGGGTCGCCTAATTCCGGATCATAAATATATCCGCATACATTACATTCATATTTTTTCATCTTTTCTCCTTGGTTAAATGTACTTATTCATCTCATTGCTAAGCGCATGAAAATCAACTTCATGCAGATACAGCGGCTTACTTCCTATCTGACTTTCATCCCGAAGCACATCTTCCAAAACACCTTTTTGCGGGCTTTTATAGATAACCCCAATCGGAAAGGGATGAGACTCCAACGATTTTTCAAATGCCTTGACCTTATCCTCAGGGTTATACTCACTCGGTAATACATACACATTCTCTTTGAACCATTTAAACGTATTGATTTTATTGAACGTAACGCACGGCTGAAAAATATCGATCAATACATACCCTTTGTGGGCGATAGCAATTTTAAGCATCTCTTTGCAGTGTTCTTTATTCCCCGAAAAAGTACGGATCACGAGCGATGCATCAAGCGATATCGCCGTTGCGATAGGATTAAATGGCTCTACATGCACCCCCTCAGTCTGTACGGGTGTCTTAAACCCCCGCTGTGATGTCGGAGAGGCTTGACCCTTAGTGAGGCCATAGACCATATTGTTATGGACGATATTAATGATGTCGGCGTTTCGACGAATGGCACTCATAAAGTGGTTTCCCCCCTCCCCGTACATATCACCATCACCCCCTTCGGCAATCACGGTTAAAGAGGGGTTGGAAACTTTGATCCCCTGCGCGACGGGAAGTGCTCTACCGTGGAGTCCATTGAACATATGAACATGCATATATTGAGGTGTTTTTGCCGCCTGTCCTATTCCTGAAACCACAACGCATTGAAGCGGATCAAGCCCCATTTCCTCCAACGCCTCTTTCAAATGCGCAAGAATCGAAAAATTCCCGCATCCGGGGCACCATGCGTTATCCTCTACGATTCTATCAAACCGTGTACTCATCGGATCTCCTTTAACAGCAGTGCGATTTTTTCGGAGAGTTCATCAACAAAAAAGCTCAGCCCGTCAGATTTCAGGATCTGATCATCTGCGGTGATTCCGTGCAGTCGTAAAAGTTTTGCGAACTGCCCCGTGGCGTTATTTTCGATGACGATAAGGCGTTTGGCTTTTTGAAGCGGTGCAAGCTGAGATTCGCATAGTGGATGAACCCACGAGAAATGGACAGTTGAGAGCCTCTTATCCGCTATCCTCTCAACCGCCTCCTTAATAATATATTTCGTACTCCCCCATCCGACAACGGCAATCTCTCCATCTGCCTCGACATCGGGGAGAATAGCTACTTTCGCTACTAACGGACGTTTTTGAAGCCGTTTAGTGTTTTGCTCGTTCCGCACAGACATACTCTCAGTAATCAGCCCCTCCTCGGTGTGTTCATCCGAATCGACCAATACCAGCGCCTCACCGTATCCCGGAATCCCGCGAGGGCTGATACCCTCCGAGTTGATAGAATAGCGTTTGTAGTCCGCATCCGTCTTTACGATGTGATGAACAGGTGCTATAGGATCAATTTCAAACCGCTCGACATTGAAATAGCTATCTGCCAAATACTGATCGCTCATAAGTACCACGGGAACCTGATACGCATCGGCGAGTTCAAACGCTTTTCGTACAAGTTCAAAACACTCTTTCGGATCACTGGGAGCCAATACGATCCTCGGAAACTCTCCATGCCCGCTGTAAATAGCGAGTTCCAAGTCCCCCTGCTCCGTCCGTGTCGGTAGACCCGTTGCAGGACTGGGACGTTGCGCCAGATAGACAACCATCGGCGTTTCAGTTATTCCGCTGAGACTGAGTCCCTCACCCATCAGGGCAAATCCACCGCCGCTCGTCGTCGTGATCGCCCGCCCGCCGCTGTACCAAACCCCCAAGCCCATCTGAAATGCCGCGATTTCATCTTCGGCCTGCTCGACACAGATTCCGAAATTTCGACTCTGCTTCGCCAAAAAGGTCAGCACCCCTGTCGAGGGGCTCATCGGATAACTGGAAATAAAATTGCATCCACCCGCTATCGCTCCGAACCCGATTCCCTCCGTCCCGCTCAAAAAGAAATCCTTTGCTTGCTGGGCTGATAGATTCGGTTCGATACAGTAAAGGCAGTTTTCGTTTTCCTGTCCCAGTTTCGCTCCGATCTCTAACGCTTTGAGATTCACTTCGAGCATCTCGTTACTGTACAGCTGTGCTACAATCTCCCTCAATACGTTCACATCGCATCCGAGCAGTCCGAAAATCAGCGCAGCGGCAATCGTGTTAGAAACAATAGGGTTCCCAACGCTTTTGGCCAACCCTTCCAGATCGTGATCGTAAAATGTACAGTCGCATTCGAAATCCCCTTTTTTGGCGATTACAAACGTCTCTTTTGTGATCCGATCTTGTGCATGATAAAAAGCATTGGTATCCAACGGAACGAATATGTCTGCTTTGTATACGGGTGCATTAACCGGACGCTTTGAGATTCGTATCAGCGTCGTATTGCTGCCGCCACGAACCCTGGACATGAACTCTTTGGTCGAAAAGGTATAAAACCCGGCTCGCTTAAACCCCTTGGTCAAAAGGGTCTCAATACTTGCAATCCCTTGCCCCGCTTTTCCTCCGATCAATACCGAAACCGAATCTCTCATTGTCTCGCCCCCCAGGTAATTTTTCCGCCGTAATATCCGACGATTGTAACCGAAATAATCGTAATAAATATGACACCATGGTACATCAAACCATCAATCCCATGACTAAAAGGGACATCGCTATTCGTAAATCTTTGAATCAGTGGGCTAATCCCGACGATCAGAGTAAAGAGAGCGCCGATCAGCTTGATGACGAACGCTTTGGACGTCGCAAAATCGTAGTTGATCCACCAGCTGAATACTCCTGCGATCAATGCAACAAAACCCATCACGGTAGCGATCAAAAACGATAGGAATACAGCCGCTTCGTATTCGGTAGTAGGATTTGATAAGAACAAAACATCCGCGAAACCGCTGAAATAGTGCAGTGCAATCGGAAAATGAACGACTGCAGGATGGGGATGATATATGGCATACCATTGACGATATCGCTCTTTACGAGCCTCTTTTTCATCGAATGATATTTCATTTGTTGTAGCAATGAATACTCCGATTTGGGGACAATTTTGAAAAACTATATCACCATGCGGTGCATTCGCAAGTTCTACTGTAAGATCAAACCCTGCATAATGTTTTTTAAAATGAATCCCATTTTTCCAAAATTTTGACTCACTAACGTCGTATACGTTCCCTTTGAAAGCGATGTAAGCCGGTTCGCCGTCTTGACCGTTGTATTTTCGAAGCTCTTCTTCGGTAAATTCCATCATAACATCCTACCTAGATATTTTTACGCAAATTATCATTAGTCGTAATTTAATGAAATATTTAACTGTTGCTTAAATACAATTGTAGTTCATACTGTTTTTGTAAGATTTTATTTTTATAAGTTAATATTATCACACGGTATTACAATTCAGGAGGATGAATTATGAAACATGTTCTTATGGAATTGCCTTATGAGCAATCCGGATTAGCTCCTTACATTTCAGCCGAAACGGTCTCGTACCATTACGGTAAACACCATGCCGGATATATCAACAAACTCAATACCCTAATTGAGGGAACAGAGTTTGAGGATAAACCGCTGGAACATATTATCAAATACGCTGCTAACGCTATTTTTAATAATGCCGCACAGGTTTATAACCACGACTTGTATTGGAAAGGGCTTATCAATAATTCTACAACCCCTTCAGTTGGGCTTTTAGAATTGATTGAGCGTGATTTTGGTTCAATGAAAGCGTTTGAAGAAGCATTTTTAACGGCAGCTGCAGGATTTTTCGGTTCAGGATGGATATGGCTTGTTATTACTAAAAGTGGAAAATTAGAGATTAAAATGACCACTAACGCCGATACACCGATACGCCATAACGATACACCGTTATTGACTTGCGATGTCTGGGAACACGCGTATTATATCGATTACCGAAATGTACGTCCCGATTATCTTGCCAACTGGTGGAAATTGGTCAATTGGAATTTTGTATCTGATAACCTGGCACGTGTTAAAGCCAACCCAATTGCCGGCTATAATCAGTCGTGCAATGACATAAGTGAAGTATGTGAATATGTCGATTATATGCAAAAAAATGAGCGTACGCCTTCATAATTTTCTAAAGATTAGTACAGCTCTGATAAAAAATAATAAAACTCAAGGAGTGAATTATGTTACGTGAACTTTCAATATTAATATTGTCCGGAATTATAAGTTCAGCTACCCTTTACGGGGTCGATTATGACGGTGAAAAAAGTACATTGATTGAAGCTCCGTATAGTATGTGCGTCATACCGCCGCAAATAAATGAAGCAAAAGCACAAGGGATAAACGTTGTCAATACAAAAAAAGCAAAAGCGTTGTATGACCAAAATGCTATTTTTTTTGATGCACGTGAAAAACGCCACTATTCAAAAGAGCATGTCAAGGGCGCATATCCTGTCTATTTCGATGAGTCAAAAGCACAATACATTGCACTGCAGCTACCTGCTGATAAAAAGCAACCTCTCGTTTTTTACTGCTACGGTGAATCGTGTGCAAATTCGTATGAAGCAGCTCTATCGGTACGAAAACTTGGGTATCAAAATGTCAATTGGCTCTTAAACGGATACACAAAATGGAAAATGGCAGGATATCCTATCTCTACCGAAAGAAAAAATTCAAAATGAAAAAAATAGTACGTATTATTTTTTAATACGTACTTCATTGTAATAAGTTTTAAAATTACTTTGATTACAAATCTTCTATATTTTTTGCAGACATCGGTCTATGATAATAGTACCCCTGAATCGAATCAATTCCATTATCTCGAAGGAATTCCATCTCATCGATTGTCTCTACTCCTTCAGCCAATACTTCTATCTCAAGACCTTTTGCTAAAGCAATGATCGTCTTAACAATCGTTTGATTTTTAGGTTCACTCATAATATTTCGAACAAAACTTATATCAATTTTTAGTTTATTGATTGGGAGATTTTTGAGATAGGATAATGAAGAATATCCAGTACCAAAATCATCAATTGATACATGAAATCCCATAATACGTAATTCATCTAAAATGACTATAACTTTTTCAGGATCAGATAGGATGGAGCGCTCTGTAATCTCAATCTCGATCCATTCAGGTTCGCACTTTGCATCATCAATAATGGCTTTGAGAATAGCTATAAAATCAGAGTGAATAAACTGACGAGCTGCCACATTCACCGCTATTCGCCCAGATAAAATACCTGCGTCAGCCCATTTTTTTGCTGTTTTACAACTCTCTTTTAAAACAAATTTACCGAGTTCAATAATGAGCCCACTCTCTTCTGCTATTGGTATAAAATCTGATGGAGATATCATACCATCGGGCGAAAACCAGCGAAGGAGTGCTTCTGTTCCTATAATTTCACGAGTGTTTGGGTCAACCTGCGGCTGATAATAGAGTTCTAATTCATTGTTTATGAGCGCTTTTTTGAGGTTTGTCAAAATCGACATTCGAGTAACTGCCTTCTCTGTCAAAACACTCTTGTATATACTAAAGGTATTTTTACCCGAATTTTTAGCTTCATACATAGCTGAATCAGCACATCGCATGAGTTCTTCACTATTTTTAGCATCTTTAGGATAAAAAGCGATACCAATACTTGCTGTAATATATATATCTTTAGCATCAATATGAAAAGGCTTATCAAGCATATTGGCAAGATTAATCATCATTGATTCTATCTGGAGATGTTCACCTTCAGATGGGACGATAATAACAAATTCATCTCCACCTGTACGAACAATATACGAATCAATGGGAAATAATTCTTTGAATAATTTAGTCATTTCGATCAAAAGCTTGTCTCCAAATCTATGCCCATAGGAGTCATTGACCTCTTTAAAACCGTCCAAATCAAGAAACATAAATGCTATTTTTTTATTTAAACTAACTACATGATTCATATATTCGTTCAAACTAAGGCGATTAGGTAAGCTTGTCAACTCATCATGATGTGCTAAATAGTCATATCTCTCTTTCTCATCAAGAATATGATCTTGATCAATTTGTTGTTGAGTAATATCTTCAAACGTAATGACTGATCCTATTATATTTGTTTCGAAGATAACAGGGGAAACTGACATATGTACTGGAAAAACTGACCCATCTTTACGATGAAAACGGTGTTCGATATAAGCAGTTTCACCATTTAATACAGCAATTTGTATTGGACATTCTTCACGGCTATAGTATTTTCCGTCGTAAATATTATAGTGAAATACATCGTGCGGAAACTGGCCTAAAATGTCACTTTCACTGAGCCCTAATAGTTTCAAGCCTGCAAAATTGATATAGTTACAACGATCGTCTAAATCAACCGCATAAACACCCTCTGCAATATTGTCAAACATCGTTTTCTGTTTAAGAAGTTGAATCTCATTTTGTTTATGCTCCGTAATATCATGTGAAATACCAAATATCCCGAGTAACGATCCGTCTTCATTATAGATGGGACCTTTAGTCGAGTAGAATACTTTTTTATCCCCAGAAAGCGTTATGGCTTGCTCTTCTTGGCTTCGGATAACTTTTTCTTTTAAAATAGTTTGATCCATTTCACGGAGTGCTTTTGCCCCTTCTGGAGTGAAAAGTACTTCGTCAGTATTTCCGATAGCTTCATCTTCACTTTTTCCTGCCAATTCAGAGGCAGCATGATTAAATAATAGATATTTTCCTTCAATATCTTTGACAAATATTGCATCTGGCGTGCTGTTGATAATAGTTTTGAGTAGTGCGTTAGAGCGGTTAAGTTCGATTTGAGCTTTTTTTTCACTCGTAACATTTGCGGAAATGACGATAAATTCTCCGTGATTCGGACTGTAAATTGAAAAGTTGTACCACTGATCGAGTGCTTTTAGATAATGTTCCCATTTACATGGTTTTCCGCTAGAGGCAACTTCACCGAAGACGCGGAGTGAATCGGGGTTTTCCTGCGTATATTCTGGGATGAATTCACTGATTTTTCGTCCAATTACATCATGTAATCCAGTCATCGATTCAAATATTTTATTAACATTGATGTATTCATAATCAACAGGGATACCATTTTCATAAATCATACGGCAATGTGCTATTGAATCGAGCATATTGTCGAATAAATCATGATACATTTGATTGGTTTTATGAAGAGATATTTCGAGTTCTGATTTGGATTTAAGTGTTTGGAGATGCAAGGCATACTCTTTGAACTGAGCGTTTAAAAATCGCGATACAAGAAAATAAAGGAGAATACTGGTTGAAAAGACGTAAAAAAAACCTTTATAGGTCTGAAGGGTTTTTAAATCGTTTGTACTCAGAGCGATGATTTCTACCGCACCATCGGAAAAATAAATCCAAAAAATACCAATAAAAAAATAGAGAAAAGCAATAAGAAAGGCATTACTTCTAGAATACATTTTAGTTTGCATTGCTTTTCCTACTGTAGGTTAGCAAGTATATCATAGATTCATGAAGTCACTATGTGGTTAAAGAAGATGCGAAACAAGTGACCATTTGATGAAAAAGTATATCACTGGTATCTAAGGTTGTTGATGTGATCCATCACAATACGGTTTTTTTCCTGAACGCCCGCATCGACAGAGCCATTTGTCCGTATCGGCTTTAACTGAAAATGCAATAGGCTTTTTATCCGTTCCTTCATGGCTGCCATCACAAAACGGAAAGGTTGTGGATAAACCACAGGTGCAGTACCAATACTCTTTATTAGCATCCAGTGAAGCTTTGAAAGGTTCGTTTTGGAATTGTGTTGCCATAAGAGACTCCTAATGAAAAATGTAAGGATTATAACACGCTTTACTCAACTTTAATATCAAATTTTAACTTAATAAACCAATTCCAAGATTTTTTTGTGACTATTGCATATACCCCATCTACCAAAAAAAGTGCGGGATTTCAGATGAAAAACTTTAAGTTATGTCTTATCGATTCTTTTGCAAGTCATAAGTTCAAACATACTCCTTACTACCTTATCGCGTTGCTCACTATTAATATGCTGTTGGTGGCGAGTGTATCGATCGGATTACTTTACAATATTGGATTTGAGCGGCAAAAAAACTGCCTTGTTGATCTTGTAGAAGCACAGAGCATTATGATTGATATTATTGCTCATCAAGTTTTCTGTTGAATATAAAATAAAGTCACTACACAATTATCCCGAAGAAGCTTTTTTAAATATATGTTAGCAATTGGAACAGTTAGTTTTTTTGCTTCTCCATTGCAGGCTAAAGTAACTAAGTTGGCTGTAAAATATCAGCAAAAATCTGCAACGGGCAAAATATGTAAAGATTGTATGCATTTTATAGCAGCTACAAATGAATGCAAGCTAGTTGAAGGAAAAATAAATTCTGAAGGCTGGTGTACATTCTATATTAAAGATCCAAAAAAGTCCTGAAAAGAAAACGCTCTTATGCGTGATATCTAAATGTATCACTCATTATATTTATAAACTTCTCAGCGTCAATTTCAATTTTTCTTTTCAATAACTATGGCTCTTTTTACTATCGTTAGAAAGCAATTTTAAAAATATACTACTATAATGATTGTTTAGTGATTTTTTATTAATATGCTATACCAAGTTATAAAATCGGATTAAGATTCTTATACCGCTTAATGCTGGAAGATGAAAAGGAATACGATGAACGGACATGCCAATTTGCTAAAAGTAAAGCTACTTTGGTTGTTTATGCTTTTTGCTTTAATTCCCATGGTTCTTATTGCCCTATACAGTTATTATGATATTAAAAAACAGCTTACCATCTCTCAATTATCTCATCTAGAAGCCATTGCAAAACTCAAATCATTACAGATAGAACATTTTTACGATGAATCTAAAAATAATATACAAACAATTAATTCCTTACCTTATGCCAAAGAGATTTTATATAAAAATTCAAATTCTAAATCATTCCACCATAATGAAATTATAAATCTATACGAGCAAGAGTTAAATAGTTTTGTATTAAATCATAATATCAATGATGTTTATGTCATCGGATTGGATGGAAAAATAGTTGCAAGTTCAACACAATCAAAAGAAAGCATATTTTCTTCGTTTCATAAATTAGCTTTTGAACAAGGAAAAACAAAAATATTCTTTTCAAATATTTATAAAAATAGTACCTCTGTTTCGTCCAACAACCAGCAAAATAGATATTCTTTGACAGCTTCATCACCTATTGTAGATGTTGACAATAAACTTGTTGGTGTTGTGGTTGTAGAGTTCAGCGTAGATAATCTTTTTCTTTTACTGCAAGATTACTCAGGTTTAGGGAGCAGCGGTGAAACGTTGCTCGGAAAAAGAAATAATGAAAAAATCATTTTTCTTAACCCTCTTCGACATGATCCAAATGCAGGAATGCGAAGAAGTGTTCAAATTAGCGGGAAGATAGGTATACCTGTGGTTATGGGTGCAACAGGGCATAATGGAAGCGGTATGTCCGTTGATTATCGAGGTGTGAGTGTTTTAGCAGCTTGGAGACATATCCCGATTGCCAATTGGGGAATGGTTGCAAAAATTGATACGGATGAAGCTTTAAAACCATTAGTATCAATACGAGACAGTATATTTTTTACGGCGCTATTTATACTGATTTTAGGTATTGTCGTTTCTTCCAAAATGACAAATAATTTAATTCGTCCAATAGACCATCTCGAAGCAGATGCCCATGTTGACTCTTTAACAGGATTGCCAAATAGAAAATTACTAATGGGATTGTTAGAACAGGTTCTTAAAAAAGCGAAACTAGAAGGTAGCATGGCCGCAGTAATGTTTTTGGATCTTGATGGCTTCAAAAGTGTTAATGATACCCATGGACATGAAATGGGAGACTTATTACTTAAAAATGTTGCACAAAGACTTACAAATTGTATCAGACAAAGCGATACCGTTGCGAGACTCGGTGGTGATGAGTTTATCATATTGTTGAGCGGTACTCAGGATATAGGCAACGTAGTAAAAATAGCAGATACAATTATTCAAAAACTCAATGAAGAATTTTTCATAAATAACACCAGCATTAACATTGGTGCGAGTATCGGCATTAGTATCTTTCCAGATAATACAATTAACCCAGATGAAATGTTACAGATGGCGGACAAAGCGATGTATGATGCAAAACAACATGGTAAAAATCATTACAAGTTTGTTAATGATTTACAGAAGGAATCGTTGAACTTTACTATTTAGGCTATTAACAAATATTTGCTCTTCTATCCTAAACCAATAGAGTAGGATTATTTGGATGCTAATGACGGTTTACTGTAAGTTAGCTTATTGGATAATATATGGCTTATACAAAAATAAGTAAAAATTAGTCAATATAACGGATTACTAGTGTTTTCCGACACCATCAGCTAAATGATGGTTTTAACGCTCAACAAGTCATTTACTACTATACGAATTGAATAACTTTAGGGTTTTCCGTCGTTTAAAACTCTAATTGTAAAAACTAGTATCTTA
>NZ_JAQTUH010000028.1 GCF_028710345.1 Sulfuricurvum sp.
AAAAACCCGGTACAGCGATGGTCAGCGATAACGGTCGCGGTATTCCAACTGATATCCATCCGGGTGAGGGGATATCTGCCGCTACGGTTGTTTTAACCGTATTGCACGCCGGAGGAAAATTTGATAAAGATACCTATAAAGTCTCGGGCGGTTTGCACGGGGTTGGGGTATCAGTTGTAAATGCACTTTCATCTGATTTGAAAATGACCATTTTCCGTGAAGGTCAATCGTTTGAACAAAATTTTAAATGCGGTATTCCTCAAGAACCATTGGCAGTAACGGGTAATACACGTAAACGTGGAACAACCATTGAATTTTTCCCGGATCCTTCGATCTTTACTGAAACCATTATTTTCGATTACGACTACTTGGCAAAACGGTTCCGTGAACTCGCTTACCTCAATCCACGCATTACCATCGTTTTCAAAGACGATCGTAACGGCGCAAGCAATACTTATCACTTCGAGGGCGGTATTAGCCAGTTTGTTACCGATGTGAATAAAAAAACGGTTGTCGCAACTCCTTTTGCATTCAGTGAAAAAATTGAAGATATCGAGATGGATATCGCCGTGATGTATAACGACAGTTACGACGAAAAAATGTTTACCTTCGTCAATAATATCAACACTCCGAACGGTGGTACTCACGAAGCCGGTTTCCGCGCCGGATTGACCCGTGTTATTTCGAATTACAATAAACAAAACGGTAATGCCAAAGAGAAAGATATCCCACTCTCGGGCGAAGATGTTTCCGAGGGACTTATCTGTGTTGTTTCTGTACGTGTACCGGAACCGCAGTTTGAAGGGCAAACCAAAGGAAAACTCGGAAATACCTACGTTCGACCGTTGGTTCAAAAAGTAACCTACGAAAAACTGACCAAATATTTCGAAGAAAACCCGATCCAAGCCAAAGCAATCATCCAAAAAGCGTTGATGGCGGCACGCGGTCGCGAAGCGGCGAAAAAAGCACGTGAACTCACTCGTCGTAAAGATGCGATGACGGTCGGTACATTGCCGGGTAAATTGGCAGACTGTCAAAGCAAAGACCCCGCAATCAGCGAACTTTATCTGGTGGAAGGGGACTCTGCGGGCGGTTCGGCTAAACAAGGGCGTGACCGTGTTTTCCAAGCGATTTTGCCGCTCAAAGGTAAAATTCTCAACGTCGAAAAAGCGCGCTTGGACAAAATTCTAAAATCCGAAGAGATCACCAACATGATTACCGCACTCGGTTGCGGAATCGGTGAAGAGTTTAACGAAGACAAGCTTCGTTACCACAAAATCATCATTATGACCGATGCCGACGTTGATGGTAGCCATATTCAAACTCTTTTGTTAACGTTCTTCTTCCGATATCTTCCAAAAATTGTTGAAAACGGATACCTTTATCTTGCACAACCGCCGTTATATCGCTACAAAAAAGGGAAAAAAGAGATCTACTTTAAAGACGATCGTGTTATGAATGCTTTCTTGATTGAAAATGGTATTGAAGCGTTGGAAATGGATAACCTCAATGTCGGTGTCAACGATCTCGTATCATTCTTTAAAATGGTCGATCATTACCGCAGTACCCTCGATGCATTGGAACGCCGTTATGCCCTCGTGGAACTTATCCGTTATTTCATCGAAAATCCGGATTTGATCGCATTGTCTCTTACTGATCTTTATACTCATGTTGAAGCGTTCTTGAGTGCTCAGGGTAATAATATTCTCAGCAAAAGCGTCAATGATGAGGATATGCATCTGTTTGTTCAAACCAAAGAGGGGCTTGAAGAACTTCACGTCAATGATGAGCTTTTCGCTTCACCGCATTTTGCCGAAGCAAATTATATCTACCAAAAAATCCAAGATTGGAATCTGCCGCTTGAAGGTGATTTGTTGGCATTGCTTACTCAAATTACCGATTATGCGAAGAAAGGTTCTTATATTCAACGCTACAAAGGTCTCGGGGAAATGAATCCGGAGCAGCTTTGGGAAACGACTATGACACCAGAAAACCGTGTATTGTTACGTATTACGGTTGATGATTCTGAATCTGCAGGTGAATCGTTTAATCTCTTTATGGGTGATGATGTCGAGCCGCGTCGTAACTATATTGAAACGCACGCTAAAGACGTTAAGCACTTGGATATTTAAATTTTTTCATGACCTATACTGAAGAAAAAGAGAGAGAACACCGATTTGCATTAGCTTTGCGGATGGGTTTACCGATCTTTTTTCTAAGCAGTGTAACTCTTTTTGCTCTTCTTACGCACAGTTCTACTTTATCTTCTTTGATTCTTTTGTCGATTGCACTATTAGCGATAATGGTTTATTTCATTTTTTATCTGATTTATCAGAGTACCCATGAAAATATTACTGATACGATTACCCATACCTTTACTCCGGAATATTTTCTCCGTTTGTTTGTTAAATCACTTTCCAAAAAAAACCACACCCTTGTCCTGATCAGTGTTGAAAATCTATGGTCTATCAATGAACGTTACGGGGTTAAAAACGGTGATATAGCTTTAAAAAATATAGTGATGAAATTAGACCATTTTTTTCGAGACAAAAAAATAGAAAAACTCCCTATAAGCCGCTATAAAGGGGGCGATTTTTTACTCTTTTTACCGGGTGATAAAGGAGAAAATCTTCCTCTTATCGAGTTGTTTCTAAGTAAATATCAAAATCATGTCGATAATGAGATTGAAATACGGATTGAGGCGGTGATGCTTGATTCTCGACTTTCGGATAACGTTGACTTGCTGATAAGCCGTTTGTATGAACTTCATAATGATCGGATCAGTTCTGAAAAAGAGGAATTTTATTCGATCAATGAACTGGAAAATGAAATTGTGGATGCATTGGAGCAGAAACATTTTTCGGTTGGATTTTGGCCGGTATGCTGTGACGAATATCCGACATTTGATACGACAGTCAAACTTATTGATTCAGAGGGGCGGTTTATTCATCAAAGCCGCTATATTCCAGTTCTAAACCGACTCAATCAAATGCGCCATCTTGAGAGTGATGTATTAGATACAATTGCTGCTTTGTGTGATGAACGTAATCGAAATTTTATTGTAACCATTTCTTCGGTTACGTTACGTAATCCTTACTTTTTCGAACATGCCATGACACTGTTCGAGCGTTATCCGATGTCTCGGAATAAAATAACGTTGATGTTTGAAGAGAAAGAGTATTGCCATCAGCTAGAACGGTTTGTTCACCAAATTGCCCAATACCGAAAGGCAGGGTATAAGATTGCATTGGATCGTTTGGGCGGGTATCATACGACACTCCTTTATCTCAAAGAGATGCAAGTAGATATGGTCCGTTTTGATCCTCTCTATATCCGTCATATTAAAGAAGCAGGATATCAGAATATTATCCAAGGTCTAAACCTCAGTGCCCATTTGTGCGGAGCTAAAACGTGGATATCAATGGTCGAGGATACGTATACGAATAATCTCGTACAATCATTAAAAATCAACTACCGACAGGGTAACTATCTAGGTAGAATTTTGAGCGCAGAACAATTATAAAAGAAGGAAGTAGCAATGAAATACGGTGAACAAATCGTTGAAAATTTTGATATCGAAAAAGATTTTGAGATATGGCCAAATCAACATGAACGTGATTATGTGATTAAAGTGACGCTACCGGAGTTTACTTGTCTTTGTCCGCGAAGTGGATATCCCGATTTCGCAACCATATATGTCGAATATACCCCGGACAAATGGGTAGCCGAACTCAAAGCAATCAAGTTGTACATTAATTCGTTCAGAAACCGCCATATTTCGCACGAAAACAGCGCAAACGAGATCTACAGCACTTTCGAGTCAAAAATCGCTCCTAAGCGCTTAAAAGTGGTTGCAGACTATTATCCGCGCGGGAATGTTCATACGGTAGTTGAGATTGATAGTGAGAAGATGGGAAAATAACTTTCCTATTTGAATAATACACTGCTAATACTCAGTTGGTATTTAGTATCAGAGTAAAGTCTATCCCCTCAAATAAAGAGGTTGGAAGCTTCGGTAGTACGTAAAAAATTTATTTCATGCTAGTAGATTTTTTCAGAGTGATGATGTCAGATTTATACGTTGAACCAACTTTCATGTAAAGTCCACCGTCTTTTTCAAACATACTATAAGTGACTGGGAGATATTTGTTTTGTTTAAGCAATTTCTGAGGAGTATATTGTTCGTTATAAAATTCTTTTTTCAGTATTAGAGATATTTTGTCATTATTAACACTAACAACAAAGTATTTTACACTATCTTCACAATATGCTTCAATTACAAAATATTGCTGATCAATTGTATTATTTAGTAAATAAATGTTATCAAGACTCCAAGCATCAGCATTGTCAATATTAAATTCTCCTAAAACTTTATTTTTTTTATTTACTAAAACTACATATTTACAATCGTCATCACCACATTTTGCAGTTGTAAAAACAGTATAATCATTTAGATTATATTTTATAGATTGTGATGAAATATTTTTTTTATTAAAAACACTTGTCAGATATTGGATATTATTCGTATTTTTTGCATCTACTGGGCTAACAAAAAATATAGACACCGACAAAACATATATTAAAATAGCAATTAATCTCTTAAACATACTATCACTCCTATTTATTTAGTTTTTAATGGATCACCATGACGTGGATCACCATTCTTACTATTAGCAACACCTTGTTGCAATACTGCTTCATCATTTTTTAAAACATTTGGAAGTTTATATTTGACATAAAATCCTGGATTTACTCTGTTATTTAAATCAATCGCCTTGTTAATATTTAATACTTCAAAGTGTAAATGAGGATCTTTACTAATATCGTAGCCGCTCGTGCCAACTTTTCCGATTATTTGACCAGCTTTTACTTCGACTCGTTCACCATTATCAAAGGCTTTTCTTATTGTAGAATTGATTTCTAAGAGATGAGCATAAAAAAAGTAAAAATCTCCATTTTCATTAAAACCTGAGCCTTGTATTATCTCTCCATTCTTTACATATGGCAAATTATACGCTAGTTTTAGACTTCGCACAAAATCAGGACATTTAGCTTTAATTGTTACAACATTACCATAAGGAGAAGGTGTAAATTCAGATCGAGTTACGATACCATCCACGCACGCATATACTGGAGTTCCCGGAAGTGCGAATAGGTCTACTCCTTGATGTATATCTTTTTTACTATCTTTTCTTCCTTTTCTAACATGACCAAACACATTCCAATACGGAGCTTCCCCTCCTCCTTTCGTATACCTCGCCAACTGCGGATTATCCACCGGATCATGCCATTTCTGATCTTTGCACTTCTCATCCACAACTTTCGGCACATCCCCTTTGATCTTCACTCCGTCTTGCTTGTTGACCTGAGCCGTTTTAGATGAAACTTGTGCCGCCTTTGGTTTACTCGTTTGCGTATTTGTTTTCCCCTGCGGCATGGTCGAATTAGGGATAGCAGTTTTAGGTACGGAAGTATCAGGAATAATACCATTAAACGGATTACCGTCATAGGAAGAGTTAGGTCTGTTTTGAACGGCACTTGCTAATGCTATTGCCATACTTTGCAATCCGCTCGGATCATTAAAGTTCACCGGATCATTCCCGACATAGCGGTAAAAGTTCGTATCGCCTGAAAGAAACCCTATCGGGTCAGGGGTGATGAATCGTCCGATAGTCGGGTCATAATATCGTGCTCGATAATAGTACAGATCATCAGTATCGAATTCTCTGCCTGTGTAGCGATAGGGATTTAGAGTTTGGATGCCCTCGGTGTATTCAGCTTTGGTGATAGTTCCGTAAATGTCATATTCGTAATACTCTACTATTTGAGCGTTATCATCACTGAGAGCGATAATCGAGTTTTGGTGATCGCGGTGGTAGATAAAATATTTAATCGGTTTACACATTTTTTCGGGAGTTAGCTGTGTTTATTTCTAAAAAATAAAAACCTGCATATATCAATAGTTGAGATAAACATTAGTGAAAATATAAGCGCAATACTAAGATTAAAAAGTGTTGCCCCAATGGTTGAATATATTATTCTCAATGAATGTTGTGTTGTTTGGAAATACAACGAATAAAACCCTCCTATAAAAATTAATCCTAATCCAATATAAGACAATATAAAGATCATTAAATTGTTTTCAGTGGAATAATCCGTCCATAAATTTTTCATTGCTAATGTATATATAGAAAATATGCTCGTAAGTAACGCAATTATTATTGAAATACCTGCAAGGTATTCAATATAACGACCATTGCCATATTTGCCTTCGCTTATCATATTCCTACTTCCAACCCCAGGAAAATAGTGTGCAATAAATGAGTTGAACTGCAATATTCCTTCTGCATATAATTGATTATTAAAGATATGAAATGCAAAATAATAGTAAAGGATAGCGACGATATAAATAGAAGTAGACGTTATCTGAAAAGTTTTATTGATAGGTTCTTTATAATTTTTTTTATTCCATTTCATAAGCTTCATCCTCCACGCCAAACCAATTTTATTGCGTAGTAGAATTGTTTTTTACAATAAAAAATCTGATTTGATCAACGATGACTACAATTAGCATTGAAGCTAATAGTAAATTATTGATATTTAATATTGTTGCACCAATAGAACTATATATTACTCTTGAAGAATGATATGCAGTTACAAAATATAAATAATAATATCCAGCGATAACAATCAATATCATACCAATCCAACTGAAAAAAGATGTGTAATACGTATCTTTTCTAATTGAATAATCAAACCAGAGTTTTTTGTAAACCAAGATAACTATTGACAATGGCGTTGTGATTAAGAAAGATATAATCGATATACCTGCAAGATAATCAATATATGTTCCATTAGCAAATTTTTGTTCTCCAATACTACTTCTACTCTCAACTCCCGGAAATATCTGTGTAATATATGAATTGAATTGTAAAATTCCTTCTGAAAACCACTGATTGCTAGAGATATAAAATGCAAAATAGTAATATAGCATTGCAATAGAATAAACAAATAAAAATAGAATTAAAACAACTTTTCCGATTTCTGCATTATAATTTTTTTTATTCCATCCCATAAGCTTCATCCTCTACTCCAAACCAATTTTTCATAGCATAGTCATAGCTGTCCATTCCAACATCACCGCTAAGTTTTCCAATAATTAAACCCCCACCAACTGCTCCACCTGGAATAGGAGAAGCGGCTCCTACAATTCCCCCCGCAATCCCCCCAACAACACCAAATATTACCCCAGTACCATTTCTGCCTACTTCATACCAGCTTGCAGAACTGACAATATTAACGGCGTCCCCTGCGTGTCCGAATAATTTTCCTGCTCCGCTCGTAGCTACTTTGTGAGCGTCTGTACCGAACATACTTAAAGTTTCTGATGCATTGGAAGCTTTGCCTAAACCATCGCTGATGGTCGCTCCGTCTTCTTTATTTCTAAAAGCATTGTCGTATGTGCTTGAATGTTTTAGATTCGCTTGACGTTTTGCACGGTCGATGTTCTCTAACGCGCGTATTCGCTGACCTGCATAGGGCTCTGGAACCATGAAACGCTTTGGTAAGACACCTGATTTAGTGCTATCCATTGCGATTAAAGCACGGTTCTTTGACTGAGCGTGGGATAAGTCCGAAAAGAGGGCAATCTCTTTAACGACAATACGATATGCTCCACTTTCTGCTTTTATTTTTGCATCTATATCAATTGCTATTTTACTCAAGGATTCTTTTTTAATCACATAAACTTCGTGAAGTGTTTTATATTGATCTAACTTCTTGGTTAAATAGCGGTTATAGGCTTCTGCCGCATTGGTCGGTTCTTCTTCCATAGTATGGAAGATAAACCGTAAATATTTTATAGGTTTTTCTTTTTTCTGCTCTGCTCCCGCCACCTTAACCCCACAATTCATTTTAGCCGAAGCTCCTCCACCTTTGGACGGTTTAGGATTTTGTAGTATTGATGATTTTAAATGAGGATTTAGCGTATCCCTGAGTGTATTGCTAGAAAAATTTTGTGTCCCGTTTGGAGATATCCCGCTAAAGCCGCTATGGTCTATAAAGTTGATTGGATCATTCCCAACATACCGATAAAAGTTTGTATCGCCTGATAGGAACCCTATCGGGTCAGGAGTGATAAACCGTCCGATGGTCGGGTCATAATAGCGTGCTCGGTAATAGTACAGATCGTCTGTGTCTATCTCTCTGCCTGTGTAACGATACGGGTTTAGGGTTTTAGCTATTTTTTCACTTTTGGTGATCTTACCGTAGATATCGTATTCGTAATACTCTACAATTTGGGCATTATCATCCGACAATGCTACTATGGAGTTTTGGTGATCGCGGTGGTAGTAGTAGCGTTTTATTCGTGATTGGTTAAAGAGGAACCGTTCGGTTTCATCGAGTGTATCGTAGTGCCATTGCTCTTCGTGAGTTAACGGTTCTTGCGGATGAACATGGATCGATAGCGGTGAGTCTATTGCATCTTCTTCGTGTAACAATGTCGCTAGGAGTTCATCCGTGTCGTTGTCGTAAATGGCTACGATATTATCACCTGCGTAGAGATAGCGGTGGTGGTACTCTTCGCTTTGGCTTTTGTAGTATTTGGCGACTCTACGTCCTAATGGGTCGTAGGTGAAGTGTAATTTCGTTCGCCCTGAGCTTGTCGAAGGGTGAGTCCATGGTTCGACAAGCTCACCACGAACGGGAGATGGATTCCGTGTCGGAGCACGGAATGACGAATCGGTGAGAGAGGTACGTTCATACCCTATCAAATACCCCTCGATATTATAGTCGTAGGTTGTTCGAGTTGTCGGTGAGTTCTTCTCTGTCAGTTGTCCTAGTGCATCATAGGTGAATTTGGTATCGCCTTGGTGTAGCAGTGCTCCGGAGAGAGAGTCGATAACGCTGTTCTCTTTTAGGAGATTTCCACTCTCATCGTAGGTGTAGCTCTCTTCTCCTACACTGGTTACTCTGCATCCTGCATCATAGGTGATGGGGGTAGTGTTACGGGAGATGATACGGGAACTCTTATCGTAGGTGTATTGCAAGAGTGGGGTTTCGCCTAAAGTACGTTTGGTAAGTCGTCCTAATGGATCGAATACGCTTTTGGTTTCGATACGGTTCGGGTAGCTGAGTGCAGTTTGCGCACCGCGTGTATTAAAGGAGAGGTTATAGCTTTGGTTTGCTTGTACGATACGCTCTAACACTCCGCTCTCATTTCGCATCAGGTTGAAGTGCATCCCCTCATATCCGATGAAGCGTTTGGAACCGTCAAGGTTGTAGGCATGGGAAACGCTTTTATCCCCTTGGCGTTCTAGCCGTATTTGCGCATTGCTATCATAGACATATTCAATGATGCCTGATGAATCTTTGACACTGAGGAGGTTTCCTAATGAATCGTAGGTATATAGGGTGGTTTTATCTCCAATACTCTGAGAGGTTTTCCGTCCCCGTTTGTCATACTCGAAGCGATAGACTACCCCATCTTCACGGGTAATGGCGATGAGCTTGCCCCGCGCATGCGTAAAGGTTCTCAGTTGATCGGCGGGATTGATCATGCGTGATAAGAAACCATCACTGTCATAAGCGTATCGGGTCATATTGCCCTGTGGATCACGAATCGCACTGGGGCATCCTGCATTATCATAATAGAAGCGTGTTGTATTTTTATCCGTCTCAATGATGGCAATACGACGATTGAGTTTATCATACTCGAACTGCGTTATTTGCTCTTGCGGATCGATGATTGTAATACAGTTTCCTAGCTCATCGTACACATACTGTGTGATTCCCCCCATTGCGTCGCTGATACGGATACGCTGATTGTTAGCGTTATAAGTATATTGGGTTGTTATCCCCTCACGGTTAGTATGGGAAACGACGTTTCCGCGATCATCATATTCGAAGCGTTCTTGCAGTTTATCAGGGGTGGTAATACTTGTACGATTATTGTATCCATCATAGGTATAGGTTGTGGTTTTATCATTACGGATAATTGAAGAAGCAAAGGGATTATCTCCTTCATAAAGATAGAGGGTGGTGTGTTTATCGGGAGTGATTTCACGAATCGGACGATGACGTTTATCGAATGCTTTGATATGGGCATTTCCCCCTTGATCGGTTAGGATTGAGGTGTCATCGTGATACTCTTCTCGTGCGGTGCTTCCATCAGGATAGGTGATAGCACAAATGGTTCCCCAGTTGTCGAGTCCGTAAAAGGTTTTATTTCCCATACTGTCTGTTTTTATAACGCGGTTAGTCTCATAACGGTAGCTAAATCGTTCCCCTTTCTCAGAATAACTTTCAACACGATCTGTAGTATCGTAAGTTACTTCGAGTATGCTAATACCGCTCGCATCGACAATCTGCTCTAATAAGTAGGGAGCGCTCTTTTGATAGACGTAGTGCACTATTCCCCCCATAGGGTCGGTGACATGGGTGAGGTTATGATATTTACCTTGTAAAGGTTCTTGTACCCCTTGGGTATCGTATGTGTATGTCCAAATACGGGACGTATGGTCACGTACACGCGATACATTCCCTTCACGGTTGTATTCAAAGTCGAGTGTTGCAAAGGACGAGGCTATATGAAGTAATTTTCCATTGCTATCACGGACTAAGCTTAAGGTGTTGCCGTTACGGTCTTTTATTTCAGTAAGATGTCCGTTGACATAGCGTTCGGTATGAGCGTCAATGAAATATTCCAACAAAAAGTTTTGTGGGCTAAGGAGGGTAAGTGTGGCACCCAAATCATCATCGTCGAGAAACCCCTTCTCGCTATAGGTGAAGCGAAAGGTTTGATCATCGCTAAAACGGAGCGTGAGAATTGAGGGATCGCTTTGAATCAATTGTGTCTCATAAACACATTGCCATCCGTTACAAAACATCCCCTTACGACTATCACCGACATAGACACGCTGAAGAGCAAATCCGATCGGCGCGATAAACTCTGCATCGGTAATACGATAAAGCAATTTTCCGCTTTTAAGAAGAACGGGAGAGCCGGTACGCGAACCTAAGGAACCGCTTGTGTTTGGGTTGTTGGTCGGTTTGTTTTTGGCATACGGCATTGCAATCGGTTCAGGTTGAGTATTCCCCTCGATTTTTCCCTCATCGGTAATATGCGCTGCACTTCCGCTCTCGGAAGTGGTCACTTTACCTACGGTGTTTTTGTTTTGCATATACTGCACATCTCCGACACGCACCACCGCTTTTCCATTTACAAAAACACTGGGGCTAGCTTCTATCGGATCGGATTGTGCCCCAACGGTTCCCGATTTTACACCC
>NZ_JAQTUH010000029.1 GCF_028710345.1 Sulfuricurvum sp.
AAACACTTGTTTTGCAACCAAATATGCAAATAAATAAATTCAAAATTTTGATACCACGGTGTTATAGTTTTCATTTTATTTGCATTCCGTAGAACTATCCGTTACAATTTCATCAATACACACAAAGGAGAGACCATGAAAAGTCATACTATGCCTATTTCACAACCCATTACGCCTAGCCGTATCGCGAGCTTCTCTCTCCTCCTGCTAAACCTGCTGTAATTTCCTCTTTTTCAATTTCTTTTTTTAATTTTTAGTTTTGCTATATCGGGCGCAATGCGTCCGTATGTCAGCATTTTTTCATTGTTAACTATATGAGGATATCTCTATGCACACGCATACAAAATATACACCGTATCCAACGGTCACATTGGATAAACGAGAGTGGGCGGATAAATCTGCCACAGTTGCCCCATGTTGGGTCAGTACCGATTTACGCGATGGGAATCAAGCGTTAGCCAACCCGATGGGGATAGAGCAAAAAATTGCCTATTTCAAAGCGTTGGTCGAGTTCGGGTTCAAAGAGATTGAAGTCGCTTATCCCAGCGCGTCACAGACAGAGTTTGATTTTTGCCGCCGTTTGATCGAGGAGGGGTTAATCCCTGAGGATGTCACTATAGGTGTACTTGTCCCCTCGATAGAGCGTCATATCATTCGCAGTTTTGAAGCATTAAATGGAGCCAAGCGGATCACGATGCACTTGTACAATCCGACCGCCACGAATCAGCGCAGTGTTGTCTTTCGTCGCAGTCGTGAGCAGATCATCGCGTTGGCGTTAGAGGGGGTGGCGTGTATCAAACGTGAAGCGAAGCACTTTGGAGGGGAAGTAGTATTTGAGTATTCGCCGGAGAGCTTTTCACAAACCGAGTTGGATTTTGCCCGTGATATTTCCAATGCGGTGATTACAGCGTGGGAACCGACGCGGGAGCATCCGATGATTTTGAACTTTCCCAATACGTTGGAAGCGTGTTCACCCAACATCTATGCCGATCGTATCGAGTGGATGTCTAAACACATCAAAAACCGAGAGAGTGTCATCATTAGTGTCCATCCCCACAATGACCGAGGATGCGCGGTCGCGAGTGCGGAGTTGGCGGTATTGGCAGGGGCGCAAAGGGTTGAGGGGACGATCCTTGGAAACGGCGAGAGGGCAGGGAACGTCGATTTGATCACGTTGGCGTTCAACTATTTTTCCCAAGGGATCGATCCGTGTTTGAGGGTAGACAAAGTCGATGCCATATTGGAGCGGGTCACGAGCATTACAGGTATGAGTGTCGCCGAGCGTCATCCGTATGTGGGTTCTATGATCTACACTGCATTTTCAGGTACTCATCAAGACGCGATCAAAAAGGGGATGGAACACCACAGAGAACAAAACAGTCCCAAATGGGAAGTACCGTATTTAGCGATCGATCCGCGCGACATCGGTAGAGAGTATAAAGACTCTATCCGTATCAACTCCCAATCGGGCAAAGGGGGTGTGGCGTATGTGTTAAAAGAGATATATGGTATCGAAGTCCCCAATGATATGCAGACGAAACTTGCCGACGAGGTAAAACGGATTTCGCAAAAACGAGGCGGTGAAATCAGCAGTGACGAGGTGCTTGGGATTTATGAGGGGATGATGAAACGTAATGAAAACAGTTGGAATGCGCAGGAATACAATAAACATGCGTCATTCGTATCAAACTTGGCATTGCCAGTCGTCGATTTACTTGCTCCGATAGAGGGGGAGGAAATATTGGATTTGGGATGCGGTGAGGGGACGTTGGCACTTGAAATCCAAAAGAGCGGTGCGAAAGTAACGGGAGTCGATTTGAGTCACGAGATGGTCAAAAATGCACGTGCCAAAGGGATTGATGCTATGGTCATGAGCGCAACGGAGTTGGAGTTTAAAAACCGATTTGATGCGATCTTTTCCAATGCAGTGCTTCACTGGGTAAAAGAGAGTGAAACCGCTGTTAAAAACATCCATGATGCCTTAAAACCCCATGGAAGATTCGTCGCAGAGTTTGGAGGGATAGGTAATTGTAAAACAGCCGTCGATGCGATGAAAGAGGTGTTTAAAAATCACCCTGAATTTGGAGCGTTTGACGATCCGTGGTACTTTCCGAGTGTGGAAGAGTATCGTACCCTCTTGGAGTCGTGCGGGTTTAGAGTCGAATACATCGAATTAATCCCTCGACCAACCCCAGTGGATGATATCGCCAACTGGCTTGATCTTTTTGCCAATGGGGTAACGGCTCATTTGAGTCGCGAGGAGTTTAATGTGTTTAAAGAGGAAGTTAGTAGGATTACGAAACCGAAGTTGTACGATGAAAACGACGGTTGGCATGTTGATTATGTCAGGTTGAGAGTTAAAGCGGTGAGGGGATGAATATGGAGACTATTTTTATTATCGATTATATTGCGTTAGGGTTGCTAGTCGGATTTATGGCAGGATTACTAGGGATTGGCGGCGGCGGTATTATGGTCTCTATATTTGCTATATTGTTTGTTATGCAAGGATTTCCGAGTGAAGGGATTATGCACATGGCATTAGGGACATCGATGGCGACAATCATATTCACCTCGTTTTCGAGCATGATAGCGCACTATAAAAAAGATAATATCGAAGTACCGATGACTCTTCGTATTAGCGTCGGTGTTTTGGCGGGGACATTTATTGCAACGTTTATCGCATCGTATCTCAAAGGGGTCTATCTTGCCCTCTTTTTCAGCGTATTTATGAGTTACATCGCCTACAAAATGTTCAGAAAAGCGCACTATTACCATAATGATAATCCGCATGGCATCGTTGGAAACATCGCTAGCGGTACATTTATCGGAGCGATTTCAGCACTGGTCTCTATCGGAGGAGGCTCACTTAGTGTACCGTATTTGATGCACCAAAATTTCGATATTAAACGCGCTATCGGAACGTCAGCAGCGATAGGATTTCCCATCGCGATTTCAGGGACGCTTGGTTATCTGCTCAATGGATGGAGCCATACTGATTGGAATCATTACATTATCGGATATATTTATGTACCTGCAGTGGTATTGGTCGCGATTAGCAGTGCATTTACAGCTCCTCTTGGAGTTAAATACGCAACACAGCTTCCGACCGACATACTTAAAAAGGTTTTTGGACTATTGGCGGTAGTATTGAGTATTAAAATGCTTTTTTCGGTTATTTAAAACGAAAGAAATTTGTCTCGCACCAAAGCTCTAGAGACTGTGAAAGAACTAAGAAAAAGGGGCGGAATTTCCCGACGATCTATGTAAGTGCAGGGCGTAGTGGATTGGAGATAGAACTCTCGCCGAATGATTTAAAAATACTCTGTTCGGCTGAGTTTTATGATCTGAGGGGATGAATTACTTTTAAGGCTCGTGGCATTGCTGCCAGCAGAGCACGACAATCTATTTCAAACCAGAGATGAGCACTTTCCCCTCTATCATCTTTGGAATCCAGATCGTTTTGTTTTTCGTATCAATCCAAAAATCAGCAGGTCCCGCGATAGGATCGATTTTTAGATCACTTTCGGCTTTTGTTTTGAGATTATAGGTGTGGATAACCCCCGCTTTTTCCATTTTTACCCAGTCTGAGAAATAGAGGGTATTGCCAACTTTTTGTACACCATCAAATATCCCCTCAGCTTTTGCAAGAGGGGTAACCGCACCGCTTTTCGGATTAATCTCGACGAGTTTACCGCCTCCGCCAAACATATTTTCCGGTGTTTTAGCAAGCATAAGTGCGTATAGTTTCCCCTCGGTATAGTAAACACCATTAGCGGTAGGTAGATCAGCTATCGCTTTGTAGGTTTTGGTTTGAACATTGAGTTCATAAATTTTACCGCTATCGGTCGCGCTGACGATTAAGGTATGAGCATTCTTTACCGTGATGTCGTTGAGAAAATTTACCCCATCAAATGCGAGTGAAAAGACCTGTTTTTTTGTTGCAATATCAAACCCTTTGACTTCATCCACATCCGCGACATAAAGAGTGTTATGAATCACCGCCAAACCCTTTGGAGCATTGAGAGCAGTTATAAAGGTTTTATCGACCATCTCACCTTTTTGATTCAGAAGCGAGATATATCCGTCACCATCTTTATCGGTCGGCTTTAATTCAGCACCGACGTTTGAAACATAGGCTTTTTTCCCGTGTACGAGTACGCTCTCAGGATGTCCCCCTACATCAATCTCTACTTGTCCGCCAAATGCCACAGCCACCAATGCCATACTGAGTAATACACTTTTCATTTTTTCCCTTTTTTTTTTAAGATTTAAACGCTTCTTCAAGCGCCGCCGTGTCTTCAAAAAATCGACACACTACTATTTTACCATCTTGAAATGTGGCGACTAAAGACCAATGCGAACAAAAAAGCTTTCCTGTGCTTTTGACGATATGCTCGAAATAGCCATATGCCATCACGGTGTCATTTTCTCCCATAATGCCCAAAAATTCAAATTTTTGCGTCTCGAATGCCTTAGTCAGATTGGCAAATAATTGTTTAAAACCTTCATGACCCACGTAGGTACCGTATAAAAAACATTTTTCATTCGGTTCTTCTTTGATAGCAATGTATTTTGCATTATCATCTACAAAGGAGAGCATTTTTTGTTCATCTGTTTTCGCTGATTTGAAGAACTCTACAAGTCTATCTTTGTTGTTCATTGTATAACTCCGTGTTCTTTGTCATAGGCATCAAATACCTCTTTTGCGGCAAGTGCTCCGTTGATGGCGGTAGGAAACCCTGAATAAACTGCCATTTGAGTAATGATCTCGATAATTTCCGTTTTTGTAACGCCAACATTAAGAGCGGCATGAATGTGTACTTTTAATTGCGGAGTGGCGTTTCCCATTGCCGTCAATGCCGCAATAGTCGCAATCTCTCTATCTCTGAGATTTAACCCCTCTCTTGAATAAATATCACCAAAAGGAAATTCGATGGTATATTTAGCCAAATCAGGGGCTATATCTTTGAGTGCATTGACAACATTCTCACCCGCTTTACCATCTACCTCTTTGAGCTTTTCCCAACCTCGCTCATATCTTGACTGCATTACATTCTCCTTTTGCTCAGCGGCATTACACCCGAGCATCCCGATAAAGATAACGAATAGTATTTGTTTCATTTCATAATCCGGTATAAAATTTATCGAAACAATTGTACCGCTAAATCCAAAAGCTCTGTTAGCCTATAACATCAAATTTTTTATCCGTGACGTTATACGCTGATAGTAACATTACTTTTTCAGTTTATCGATTATTGCTTTCGCTATGCTTTTACTAGAAGATGGGTTTTGTCCGGTAATCAGGTTTCCATCCACTTCGATATGATCTGCCCAATTTTCTTTTGAGATGAAAATAGCTCCGCGATTTTTGAGTTCTGTTTCTAGTAAAAAAGGCATTTGTTTCTCAAGTGTACCGGCAAACTCTTCTTGATTGGTAAAACTGGTTACTTTTTTCCCTTTAACCAACGCTGTACCATCGGGTAGATTGATATTTACCAAACTAGCTGGTCCATGACAAACGGAAGCAATGAGTTTATTATCTTTTGCAAAATTTTCAAGTACCTTTTTGATTGTCGGATCTGTAGGGAAATCAAACATGGCTCCATGACCGCCCGGAATATAAACTGCGTCATATTTTGAGAGATTAACCCCTTCGAGTCGCACACTGTGTTGTAATACGGATAAAGGTTCTTCCCACTGAATTTTTTGTTTCTCATTAGGTAAGCTTCTTGGGTCAATCGGCACATTGCCTCCTGAGATACTTGCAACCGTTATTTCA
This sequence comes from Sulfuricurvum sp., assembly GCF_028710345.1. Classification (NCBI taxonomy): domain Bacteria; kingdom Pseudomonadati; phylum Campylobacterota; class Epsilonproteobacteria; order Campylobacterales; family Sulfurimonadaceae; genus Sulfuricurvum; species Sulfuricurvum sp. The sequence goes on from NZ_JAQTUH010000029.1 coordinate 5,780, forward strand.
AAATTTTGGTCTTTGAACTCCATATAGGGAATTGCGAACTCTTCTAACCAAACTCCTGTACTATCCCCATTATCCATATGGGAAAAACTTGTGACGATGATTAAAATTGAGATGATGGTGTTCATCTTGGTACTCCTAAGATTTGAATTACAGATCTGTATTATGTATCGACGACGATTGACAGTATAAAACCAAAAACACTATAATGCAAATTATATTATTTATGTATTGGAATAAAAATATTTATGGTTAATTTGGAACTTTATAGAAGCTTTGTAGCAGTATATAGAATCGGCACGGTTTCCGGTGCAGCTGAACATTGCGATTTGACACAACCGGCAGTTAGTCAACAGTTAGCAGGCTTAGAAAAAAAGATGGGGAAGCTATTGTTTGAACGTACACCGCGTAAAATGGTTCCAACACCGGATGGGAAGGAGTTGTACACGCAGATAGCTCAAGCATTTGATGTATTGGATAATATTTCTAAGATTGATGCTATTGGTAATTCGTTTTCACTACTCCGAATTGGCGCACCTTTGGAATTTTTTTATGAGGAATTTATTAAAACACCGTTGCCGGATATATTTCGATACCGATTTGTATTTGACACTAGTGACGTATTGCTAGATAAGCTCGAAGCAGGTGAGTTGGATATTGTAATATCGACAGAACAAAAAACGAGAAAAGGGGTTGTTTTTCAAAAATTTAAAGAAGAAAATTTTCTTTTAGTCGGTTCCGTTGATTCTAATCCTCCCGATGGCGGTGAAGATAAGATTTTGCATCAATGGCTTTTGAACCAACCGTGGATAAGTTATGATGTTCAATTACCGATTATTAGACGATATTGGATGAAGCGATTTCATGAGCGACCAAAAATATTACCAAAATTGGTCATTCCAAATTTGCATGCTATTTTGAAAGCTGTTCAAATGGGAAAGGGGATTAGTGTATTGCCCGATTATCTTTGTAAAAGTTTGTTAGAGAATCAACAACTTAGACGAATTGATACTATCGATATTGATGTGGGCAATTCATTATGGTTATGTTATAAAAAAATGGGACAAAATAAAAATAACGTACACGATTTTTTGAGTTTATTAAATATCAATTTTTAGTAATGGTTATCCCTGAAGTTTTTTAGGCAATTGAGCGTATCGCTCTTTAAACATACGTGTAAAATGGGAGTGGCTTTTGAAACCGCAATTGTACGCCGCTTCTCCGATATCACTCCAGCCATTCTCTATTAAAAACTTGGCTTTCTCCAGTCTTTTCCCCCATAGCCACTCCATCGGTGTGGTGGCGTAGAGTTTGAAAAAATCGCTTTTAAATGCGCTCAAACTTCTACCGCTACGTTGTGCAAATTCCGATAAACTCCACGTCTGAGTAAAATTTTCGTTCATAAAGAGTGCCAAATCGGCTTTACCGAACATGGAGGATTTAAAATAGGTGCTAAACTCCTCTCCCTGATCGGAACTTGCTAGTAGTAAGATAATCTCTTGGAGTTTTAGGATTAAGAGTTCATCGGCGAATTTCGGTTTTTCTTCTGTGAGTCGGAGTAATGCTTCACCTGCGGCTTGGAGGCTGTCGGTTAATTTGACGCGAAAGAAACCGTCACTTTTCATATTTTTGGTGACATCTAACGTTGGGATTGAGCGGAACAGATTAAGTGCTACCGTGTCATCAAAAAAAATCAGCAGACAGGCGTATTCATCCTCTGCCGTCATCTCACTCATGATATATTCACCTCTGGCGAGGAAAAAAGCTTCTCCCGCACGGACGACAATATCTACACTCTTTATATGTAAGTGTTTTTCACCTTTTAAGACGATATTGAGTAGATGCTGATTGACGAAAGCTTCGCTTCGATAGTGGTCGGTGACCGAAAAATATTTTGCCAGTATGATTCCATTAGCAGTAATAGTGTGTTCTTTGAAATTGGATTGAATGTAATCGGTAGCGACGAGTGGGACGAGTGAGCTCATAATGATGATTGCTTTTTGTTGAGATAATACGTTTATTGTACTATTATTTGGAGAGAAAAGTTAGTCTGAGAAGTTTGTTTTTTTGATTGTGGGATTTTTAATACGCTCCCGATTTATAATTTACTTGTGAATATAGATTTTGTTTGACAATTTTAGGACACTTCTATTGACAAAAAGTATTCCTTGCTATATACTTGCGACATCAAATATATAGCAAGGAAATTGCATGTCACAAAATATAGAGTTACTTTTGAGTATTTCATCAATGCAAAACAATATTTTAAAAACACTAGACAGACATCTGAGTGTTCACGGAATTTCGTTTTCAGAATTTTTAGTAATGTATCGACTCTCTTTAGTATCCAACCGAACCGTTCGCAGGATTGATTTAGCGGAAAGTGTAGGGATGAGCGCGTCGGGAATTACACGACTTTTGAATCCAATGGAGAAATTAAAACTTGTCGAAAAAGAGCAAAATCCTCGTGATGCACGGGTGAGTTTTGTGAAATTATCCGATGTTGGATTTGATCTTTTAAATGATGCAATAAAAAGTGTTCAACATGCAACCGATAGTTTATTTAAATCACTTGATACAAACGATATTGAGTTGTTTTTAAAGTTGATAAATAAGATAAGATGAAAGTGAGGAATAAATGGGTGTTTATTTAAGATTAAACTTTTCTAACCGATTTTTTGCTACACTTTCACAATTATACAAAGGAGAGCAGATGACATATTATCGCACTATAGACAATACCCCTCTTGTCCGAGTTGCTCTCTTTTGGCTTCTGCCATAATACTTTCTTTTTAACCTCATTACTATTTATATCTAAATTCCTAAAAAGGTTTGTCAGTATGGCACAAATCAAAATTTATGGTTTAAAAAACCATATCGTTCCGATTCGGGAACATCTTTCCGATATCATCCATAATTGTGTAGTTGAAGCGTTATCGTTTCCGATAGATAAACGGGCGCATCGTTTTTTCCCGATGGAACGTGAAGATTGGTATGCTCCTGAGGGGCGTACAGAAGCTTACACGATAATAGAAATAACTATGATGTCAGGTCGTAGCGTAGAATCTCGAAAAAAATTGATTAAATTACTCTTTGCTAATATTGAAAATCAGCTTGGAGTATCTACTACCGACATTGAAATCTGTATTTTGGAAAGCCCACCTGTGAACTGGGGATTTCGAGGTCAATGTGGAGATGAAATTAAACTAAATTATAAAATTGAAGTGTAACAATGAAGCCGTTGCAATTAGACGATTTCCTCATTACGGGTCGTACTTTTGAGGAGTATGTGGCATTTTTCGATTTAAATGCCCAGACGATGAAAAACATGAGAGTTTTGGACTGCCCAAGCGGGGCGAGTTCATTTATAGCCGAAGCAAAGAGCAGAGGAATAGCGGCGTCAGGGTGCGATATTTTGTACTGTTATGATCGTGATGCATTGCGTGCGCAAGGGGAGAAAAGTATTGAGAAAATCTATACCGATACGAGCTGGATGGCGGATAATAATTTTGACTTTTATCATTCGATAGAGAGACATAAAGAACATCGAGTAGGGGCATTAGAAGCCTTTTGTACCGATTACAACACAAAGGACTATTGGTTCGCGGAACTTCCGAAATTGCAGTATGCTGATGATAGCTTTGATTTGGTGCTGAGTTCGCATCTATTGTTTGTCTATGATGATAGATTAGACTTAGCGTTTCATGAAGCCTCAATCACTGAGATGTTGCGGATAGGAAATGAGGTGCGTATTTTCCCACTGGTCGATTATAAAAACTCCCGTGTGGATGAACCCGATAATCTCAGTCCCTTTGCTTATCAAATCGCAGAAAAATTTGGCGGTGAGATTGTCAAAGTCGGATTCGAGTTTCAAAAGAATGGAGGGTATATGATGAGGATAAGACGGTAAAGGTTATGGGTGTCACCTGACACATCAAATTTGCCAACTCTCCTGAGTTGGAGCACTTTATTGAATCTGCATTCCCACTCAGAGAGTGAAACGAGGTAAATTTGAAATTTGAATGATGGGTTGGGTTAGGCAAAATTAAAACTGCAAGTCTTTGATAAGATCAATTTGCTTATCAGTTATTTCTAAAAGACAAAATACATAACCTGCTATTCCACC
>NZ_JAQTUH010000030.1 GCF_028710345.1 Sulfuricurvum sp.
TTTTTGAACGTATCTATCAAATCCGCTCTCTCCTAAGCCCGATCGAATACCTCGATTTGGAACGATACCCGTATGCTTCCGAATCGCTGTGTATCCTCATCAATGTCATCATCGATCACGATGCGGCGATTATCGAGAAGATGAACCGTCCGACGTTTTTGGGAACTAACAGATACATGTATTTAGGGAACAACGCCGCTGAACAGCTGGGGATTATCTCACGCGACGCGGATGAGATGACACTCCTTAAACTCATCGATAAAACCTCGACGGCGATGGGGAAACGGCTCTTGCGCGAGCGGCTTCTGAACCCTATCTGCGATTCAAAGCTACTCGAAGAGCGCTATGATCTTATCGACAAACTGGGTGATCACATTGCGCCGCTGGAGACCAAGCTCAAAGAGGTGTATGATCTGGAGCGGATTTTGCGACGCCTCAAACTCGGAAAGCTTCACCCGTTCGAAGTTGCATAGTGTTTAAAAGCCCAAAAAACAGGGCTTTTTTGACAATCCGAAGAGGGTGGACTATTTTTATTTTTGAGTCTTATTCTGTATCTTAAAGCCATAAAATAGGGCTTTTTGTTGAGATCTAAATTTTTATGAATAATTCTTTTTCTCTTCTTCTAAAAATCAAAGGTGTATAAAAAAGTGTATAAAATTAGAAAAAAAAATCACTATTTTTATAATTTAGATGTATCGTATTATTATAAATTTAATTATAAAAAATCCAATATGAAATATTTATAGAATCAAAAACATAAAAAGTATCATTCCATCTGCAACTGTATCGCTACGAGTAGTTCAATTTTAAGAGTCTAGAAGAGTTTCCTTTACAATCCCGAATCTTTCAGCAATCTCGTAAATAAACCCTTTTCCGATTTGAGGCGTCTTGTGAGAGAGGTCAATTTCATGTAGATACTTCTCAAAATTAGTGTGCTCTGGTTTTTCAATTTTTACCGCCATGAATGAATCGATGATGTCAGGGAGCCTTTTGTCGCTTTGTTGCATCAGCAGTTCTAATACATTGAAATCTGCAAGGATAAGATCATTTTTGTTGCTAGCGAATCCCACTTCTCGGTTAAGCATCTCATACCAATCTGGTAGACCTTCGTAATAAACCAGCATTTTGTAGACTCTCTTATCGCCAAATCTGTCTGAATTCAAAGAAATGTAGCGATTAATGTTTTCTGTGGATATCTCTACTGATTTGACTAGTTTCTCAAATGTTTCCTCGTCAAAATCCCTGAGAAGTCCTAGATTGAAAGGATTTGCCTTGCATTCCACAAACAATAGATACGAATCCGTTTCGAGTATGGCATCCGGTGCATGTTTTTTCCCATTGTAGTAATACTCTTCATCACCATAGACGTCAGGGTTCTCGTCTGGTATTGTCTGCTTGTATTCATTCATAAGCATTCTGGCATATCGCTCTATGGCTGGCCCGACAATCAATCCTTTTGCATTGTTGCCGGCATTAGATAACATTCGATAAAATGTATCCATTTTGAGAAATTCCTGCAATGACTGTAGTGAAGGAAGAAAATATCCCCCTTTATAACGAAGGAGCGGATATGAATAACTGACCTTTGGAATTGCTCTGTCAAAAAGCTCCATTTCTTCATAAGGGTAATATGTACCATTTTTGTTTGTTCTACGGTTAAGGTATTCCTTTACATATTCCTCTCTATCAATAGAAATAGAATTAAAGAATTGATCTATATCTTTACTTGATATTCCAGACTTGGAATTTATTTTATTTACGAATTCATCCTTCGTAAAGTAACTTTTTATTCCAGTATTACCATCACCGATACCAAAAACATAAATATAGAGTATAAAGGAGAGGTGGAGCATTACTGGCAAGCCTACGCCGTATTCCATTGTAAAGGCAGTATTTGATTTCGAATCATTCCCAAAAGTAAGATAAAATCGCCGCATATCTGGCATAGGGTTGCGCTGTATCCTCATCTGTTCGCTCGAAATTGAAAGCATCATTGTTGCAATTGGCTCCAACACGGATGTCTCTCTGGCTGCACTAAAAGAGTTGTAGCGGTTGTATATGTCATTTATACTGATTCCATCCCATGTTTGATAAAGTTCATAGTCTAAAAAAACACGTTTGTTGCCAGCGGCATACACAATAGTTTTTTCAATCATATATCCACCAAAGAGTCCTGAAAGAAGTGGCATATTCATAGTATGTCTGGAAAACGATTTTCCAAATTCTTTCTTACAGTGATAGTTTTCAATTTCTCTAAAGAGAGTAATTACAGTTTCAAAATCAAATTCTTTGGTTTTTCGGATTATCCACTTTAGATTATTCTGGTGACTGGTATCCGCATCTATGATGGTGGCTATAAAGGACTCAGCATTCTTTTTTCTTCCTGCGTTATTACTACTATTTGGCTTCATTCTGTACCATTATTATTTAAAAAACTTCTGGAATCATCAATGAATATTTATATTCCGTTTTAGTTCACTGAATTGTGAGAGGCTATCTAAATATTTATCGCTTGTTGCCCCAAAAAAAATGAGTTGGTCATTGTGGACTACACAGGCAACGTTAAAAAAATAATTACGTTCAGTGCTTTCTGCTTTGTATGATGTAGTAGCCATAACATCACCATTCAGATGTTCAAAAGAAGGCTCAATATTATCTACTCCATAGAGAATAGCGCCTTTTTTTATACAACTAACTACACGGTCATTTTTATTCTGATTTATATCACTTGTGTACGAGATAATAAAAGCTGCTGTATGTTCGCCCATTTGGGCATAATACAAAGGTGATTCCTCGCTATTATTTTGATCTTTTTCCAGTTCTTTTTTGAAAAAATCAAATGGCCATAAAATGGATAGATTTTTATTGATAATTACTTCCTTTGGAATTGGATCCCATTTTTCACGTAATAACATATCAATTCGATCTCTTCTGCTGCGCCAATTTTCTTTCGCAATCTCAATAGAATCCAAAGTTATATATGTTAGCTTGCCATCAACAAGCATTGTTTTTCCATCTGAAGCACGCTCTAAAATTGAAAGTGTTTGCTCATAGTTAATTTGCATTTTCTTATTCTTATAATAATCAATAGCGCTTTTGGCTAAATCGTATTGAGGCTTTTTCTTAAGTACACTTTCTCTAGCCGCATCCAAGACAATGATATTTAAATTACTAATCAGTAATGCTTGATTGCGAAAGTCCTCCATTTCTCGTTTGGTCGGTTTAGTTTTGAACTCTTCCCAAAATTCGTTGTGTAATTGTTTGTCGACATATCCTGCTTTCGCAACTTTACTCAAAAGATTAGTTTGCTTTTCTGACAAGGAAAATGCATTTGCACTGATTGTAAAGATCAACATCATCATTAGTCTTAACAGAATAAAGAAGGGATTTTTCATGTTCATTTACCTTAAAATGGAAAAAGTATTTATTTGTAATATTATAGTTTATCATCTATTATTCATTTATATTTGAATTTTTAATAAGAACTCATCATATTGATATCAAGATATCGATTTATCTTTCTAAAATTGAGGGGCACTGCGACAATTCTTCTTAATAATATTTAGATGGGTATAATTTCTCATGCTAATTAATGATTTTATGCCAAATGATATATCCATAGACAGTATTTTGAATGATAACAAGGTACTCGTTACTGAAATGTATTTCAACCTCCAAAAATATTTTGAGGAGAAATACGGAAATGATACTATCGTTATCATGGAACTTGGCACTTTTTTCGAGGTGTATGAAGTCGATAATGATGAAATGCAACTCGGAAAAGCCAAACTCGTTTCTGAACTGCTCAATATACAGCTTACCAGAAAATCAAAACTAATTTTAGAAAATGATGTAAAAAACCCTTTAATGGCTGGAGTGCCAGCGGTTTCATTTGACCGATACCTTGCTAGACTCGTCAGTGAAGATAAATATACAATTGTTATTATCAGACAAAAAGGAACTCCTCCAAAAATTTCACGCTATCTAGATAGAATTATTTCTCCTGGAACTAATTTTGATTTTATCAATGATAATGAATCAAATTACACTACATCTTTGTTAGTTGATGAAAACAATGGAATTTATCTCATTGGATACTCAGCAATTGATATAACTACTGGCAAAACTCTTCTGTATGAAGCACAAGGTAATTTAGACGATAAAACACTTGCTTTTGATGAAGTATTTAGCCTTATGCATGCAAATAAAACGAAAGAAGTTATTATCACTTTCGCCCACAAAGATATCAAACAAGAAGAGGTATTAACATACCTTGAAATTGATGCACATTACACTTATGTAATCAATACCAATCGTCAAAAAATTGCATACCAGAATGAACTTTTCAATAGTGTTTATAAGCCTGAATCACTTTTGACTCCAATAGAATTTCTTGATTTGGAATTCATGCCATTGGTATCAGAATCACTTGCGGTCTTAATAGATTTCATAATTGACCATGATATTAATATTATTCAAAAACTTTCGCATCCGATGATTGTTGATAATAGGTCGATAATGCTGTTGGGGAACAATGCAATTGAACAATTGCAGATTATTTCTAAAGACCCAGATGAAATGACAGTTTATAAACTGATTAACAATACAGCTACTTCGATGGGAAAACGGCTATTACGAGATAGACTTTTACACCCTCAGATTAACAAAGAAGAAATCAGTCGCCGTTATAAACTCTCAGAAAAAATAACGGAACAGCATAAGATACTTTATTCAAAACTCAATAAGATATACGATATCGAACGATTGAGTAGAAGACTAGCATTGATTAAGTTGCATCCGTGCGAACTAAATTACCTCCACGATTCCCTTGTTGCAATTCATGAAATGCATACTATTATCGAGCAACTTCAAGTTTCTACAAATCAATATGAACACACAAAAATTTTAGAATTTATTTCCGACATTCAAAAAACATTTGACTTGGATAAAACAGCTCAGTTCAACTATAACCAGATTGATGACAATATTATCAATGAAGGAATTAGTCCAGAGATTGATGAGTATATTGCACAAAATAATAAACTAATTGATGACCTTGAATTAATAGCTGATGTCTTCCGTGAAGCATTATCAAATGAGTTGGGCAAAGACGTTGCGCAAACGTTTGTAAAGGTAGAACAGACAGATAAAACAGGTTTTTATATAGATATTACTAAATCTCGTTTTATGATTATTGCTGACCAGATTAAAGATAAGAATATCGTGATTGAAGGGCATAGGATATTTTTTGATGAGTTTTATTATAGAACCCAGACTAATAATGTCAAAATTACTAGTCCTATAATTGATGAAATTTCAACAAAATATTTAAGTAATCAAAGCAAAATTGTTTCACTGACTAAAAAGCTTTATCGAGAGTATCTTGGTATTTTTGACCGAAAATATACTCGTATGCTTACAACGCTCAGTGATTTTATTGGCGATTTAGATGTAGCTGTTTCGAATGTGATAACTGCAAAAAAATATAATTATGTCAAACCAAAAATTGTTGATGCAGAGGAAGGGAAAAACTTCTTAGAAATTATTGGTCTTCGGCATCCATTGATTGAAGTTCAGGAAGAACATGGTGTCTTTGTTCCAAATGACATTATCATGGGTGACCCAAGCCTTATTGATAATTCATACAGAGACAATTTACTTTCTACTGCAGCACGAGGAGAAGAAGTAAAGGGAATACTGCTTTACGGTATCAATTCAAGTGGTAAATCATCATTAATGAAAAGTATTGGTATTACAGTTATTATGGCTCAAGCTGGATTATATGTTCCAGCAGAGAAAATGAAATTTTCACTTTTTGAAAGTGTTTTTACTCGAATTGTAAGCAAGGACAATCTCATTAAAGGTATGTCTACATTTGCGGTGGAAATGACAGAACTAAGAAATATTTTTAATAGAATCAATGCTAAATCACTTGTAATAGGGGATGAACTAAGTCATGGCACAGAAACGTTAAGTGGTGTCGCATTGGTTGCAAGTGCTCTTATGAAGCTGAATCGATTGGATTGTCTTCATATATTTGCAACGCATTTACATCAATTAACCGAGCTAAAACAAATTAACGAAATTGCTTCACTTATAAGTATGCACTTATCAGTTTCATATGATTCACAAAATGACTGTTTAATTTATAACCGAACTTTACAGCCTGGGAATGGAAGCACTGTTTATGGGCTTGAATTTGCTAAATCTTTACATATGGACAATGATTTTATCCGTGATGCAGAAGAAATTAGAAAACAACTTGCTAATGAATATTCATCGTTAGAATTGCTATCTAAGAAACAACAGAGTAACTACAATAAAAATGTTTATATGAGCACTTGTATTATTTGTGGTGAAGAAGCTACTGAGACACATCATATTCAAGAACAGAATAGTGCTGATAATGAAGGCTTTATTGGTCATGTCCCTATGAATCACAGATACAATCTCATTCCTCTTTGCCAAGAACATCATAAGATGGTTCATCAGGGTAAGATTATTGAACTCAAATTTGTAACAACGTCTAAAGGCATTCAATTGAATTATGAGAACTCATATTGAAAGAAAAGATGATGATGTTTTCAAAAAATTGTCTTAGCCGATTGATCTTAGTATATTGAATTCTAGGTAAAACATATTTGATAGATGATTTACTCAAATGGATTTTTTATTGTTTCTTCTTTTGTAATCTCGATATGTTCAGGCAATGATCCCCTCTGACGTTTGAGTTCATCCACAGTCGCATCTAAAAGACGTTTGAGTTTCAATGCTTTTTCTAAACCAATGGTATCTTTGGTAATCTCTATTGAACCGTATATACTTACACGATCCAGTCTATTTTCTAGTGTAATACCGTCTATTTCAAAGGATTCACTTTCGTTTTGAAAAGGTAAAAAAGTTATCTGTGGCATTTTTGATTCCTTAGCGTCATTTACAAAGTTTGTTACAGGGTTTTCCATCCCCATCACCGTCAAGGTGGGCCTCATGGCATTGGGTGAAATAAAAGGTCGCTTCTTCGCAGGAAGTCATCTCTTTGCAGGTGTGTTTGGTTCCGCATTGTTCCTTTAAAGAAGCACTGGGTTTAACCGTTTTTGGTGCCGGAACAGGTAAGGAAGAATTCATATTCGCCAGATCCTTTCCATGCATCTGTGGGGATGGCAATGGCATGGGAGTTTGTTTGGAAATGGCAGCCATCTTAGGGAAGATACGGATGTTGGTAAGTTGTTCGAGCTGTGCGATGTTGATTTCTTGATACTCGTTTCCTGGAGCATTGTTAACAAGATAAGCTGCTCCCTGATTGGATGAGGGGTCATAAATCGCTTTGAATATCTTGGTGGGAACCAGAACCCTGCCTCCAATACGTTGAAGGTTTGTCCCGATGAAAATAGGGCCTGTAATGACGTAGAGTTCCCCTTTTTGTTTGGCAAGTGTTCTTGTGGCTTCTTCGATTCCTGACCACAACTTTGTATTGTTGTCATGGTCTTGCGGAACCATATTAGCAAGTGTAAAACATTCACTTTCACTTTGAGGCGTATTGAAATCCCTTGCAGGAGACATATGCCCTCTGTCATAGCCTGAGCGGGCATAATCAGAGAGTTCTGCTCGTTCATCAGAATTCAGGCGTTCTTCGGGATGGAAGTCATTGGAACGTTCGACTTTGATATTCAGTTTTGAACCATAAAGGTGTTCTGCGCTCCAGAGAGGTGTACGAGATAATCCTGAATGCATAACAGCAAATTCTGAATAGCACAGTTCTTTTGTCTTTGGGGTCAGCTTTGGATTGAGGATATCGGGAGCATTGTTGCCGTAATAGATACCGCCGCAGGAAGTTGACGCCGCTGACAATATGGATGCAATAGCAAGGGTAGAGAATAATATTTTGGAAGTCATAGAAGAATACCTTTGTTCTGATTGCAAAGCTAATAATATCAAAAATGACCTAGCATATTACCTACTTTGAGACGAATTGAAATCCAAATATGATTCATTTTGGAAGTGTTTTATATGTTTTGAAGTGTATAAAAAAGTGTATAAATTTTTTTACGACACCATCCAAAACCCTTAAAATAGGGATATCAAAAAGAAATAAGCAATCCGTTCGAGCTTGCCTATTTTCATGCCTCACTGAGTGCGGCAGAGTCACTGTTTGAGGATGCGGAACGGCTGAAAATCAGCTATGACAAAGCGAGTGCGCAGGAGTGCCGACTTTGCGCAAGCGAACTGCGCCGTATTTTCGATATCGATTTGTGTGCCAAATTCAGACGTGATCAGGTAGATGAGAATTTATTTAACGAGGGGATCGATCCCACCATCGATGCGCTGGAACAGTTACAAAATGACAATGAGGCAAAACTTCAGGGGATCATCGATCACATCGATACTTTTTT
>NZ_JAQTUH010000031.1 GCF_028710345.1 Sulfuricurvum sp.
CCTTTTCATGTAGTTTCACCTTGATATGATCTGTAACTATTATTTCTCATTAAGTGTCTTTCCCATTCAAAAGTAATGTTGAGTATTTACTTTTTTGAAAAAGTTCCGTCGAAATTCTTTTACCCGGTTCACGAAATGATTCGACATTCTCCGAACAGATTGTTACTCTGTCAAACAAGCCAAGAGCAAACCCGTGATGCAACACTTCATCGGTTTGCAGCACAAATATCAACGCTTCGGCATCCTTTCGCAATGCCAACGCTTTTGCTCTAGAATTGATCCCCGTGTATGACAGATATATTTCATCTCCCTGCGGTGAAAGGGTTCGTGTTTCACTGCTCAAATAACACTGGCTTCCTTGGTTTTTTAGTGCTTTAAATCTCTCCATTGCTGCGTTCATTGCTTCTTCACCGCCGATGAACGCTTCGAGTGGAATTTTTCCGTTATCACGTAAAATGTGCTTTAGATACTGATCGACATACCCTCTGGATATCTCACCTCCGCCTAAAAGAGGTGAAGAGTTGATTTCATTGATGATTGCACCGTTTTCATACCAGGGAATAGAAATATCGGTGGTGATGATATCCACTCCGGCTACATCGAGTTCAAACAGTGCCGCTGCCCTTAGGGCTATATCAAGATTATCGGGATGAACGATTTGCGTCACCTCTTCATCTCGTCCTCCCCACTGCGTCGATTCAATATCTCGTAGGGCGACCCATGCTCCTTTTGGAGGTATTGATTCTATTTGATATCCTTGTGATGCAAGTACTTTATATGTTACATCATCTGAGGGAAAAGTTTTTCTTTTCCATGGAACTTTGCTAGATTCTTCTCTGTTCGCCTGTTCAATTAATTCGGCTATCGTCGATTCTCCATCGGCAAGTACTGATATTGGCTGACGTTTGAGCGCATAAAGAAGTGCATTGTTAACAATAAAAAGCCGATGGCATACACCCAAAACTTCCCGCTCGATAAGAACTCTTTTATTTATGGATATTTGGCGTGCATGTTTAAATGCATTTTCCACCATTGTTGAATCAGTTACACCGACACTAACCCCTTCTCCCCGCTCCATGTCCGATGGTTTGACGACGAGTGGCCACCCTATCTGAGCGGCCGCATACTGTGCCCCTTTAACATCATATACAATCGTATGTTCAGCTGCGGGCAATCCTGCCATACGAAGCAGATTTGCGCTAAGTGCTTTATCATGGGCGAGTTTTCCGCCAAGATTAGAATCTTTATCGGTAGTACTACGGTCAATTTTACGTCCATTTTTTCCCACACCGAGCTGATAGACTCCTTCACCCAAATGGATAAAGGGGATATGATTTTTATAGGCAGTTTGAAGAATTGCTAATGTCGATTGACCTATCAGTATTTTTTTTCGTAAGGTGATCACCGTGTGATGCATAAGCTCATGTATTTCTGTAATAGCTTCGGATGTTATCGGAATCGATAAAATTTTTATAAGAGTCGAAAATGCGGTATCAACCAGCATCCGATACGCATACTCCGGTATATGATCGATATCAGCTATTTTAAGAAGAACACGATATCTATTTCCGGAAACAGGAGTAAGTCCGGCAACTTCTCCTGTATCAAAAATAGGGATACCGGTTTCTTGAGCGATAAAGTTAAACAAAAGCAGCCCTTGATAAATCACCGATCTGGGGAGATGTTTCTTATAATCGGAAGTACTGCTTATATTATTATCAATTCCAAGCGACTCAAGCCATCGCTCCACATGAACACTATCGATATTTTCCGGTAACGACAGTTCTATCGTCAAAAAACGTTTAGATTGCGAAAAAGTTTTTGAAGGTTTTTGCGTGTGTTTGTTTTTAGACAATGTTTCATGCATTAAACGACTCAATTCATCCCGTATCAGTTTCCCGTTTGTGTTACGAGGTATTTGATCTATAATCAAAACCTCTTTAGGGCTTCGAGCACCCAGTCTTGCATAGCCATATGCCAATAACTCCTTGGGGGTCAGGATTGATCCTTCTTTAAGGACGAGTGCACATACTGGGATGTCTTGATGGATAAAATGCTTAATCGGCATTGCTGCGGCATCGATAACATCGGGGTGAGTAATCATAATGGCTTCGATTTCGGCGGGATAGATGTTAATGCCGTTCATAATCATCATATGATCACTTCGACCGCAATAGATCAACTCACCGTTTTCTAAAAAACGACCTAAATCGCCTGGATAAAACCATCCCTCCCGAAATGCTAACGTACTCGCTTCAGTATCCTTGAAATACCCATCCACCGTTGCTGCACTGCGGGCTCGTATCTCTCCGATTTCTCCGGTTGGAACTTTGCAACCTGTCGTATCAACGATCTCAATCTCTACTCCCGTTAGTACATTCCCAACACTCATCGCATCAGCACCGGCATAAACACGCAGTGCACTCAATGCGCTGCATTCATTAGTACCGTACATAATGTGTAACGGAACACCGAAAGCTTCAAAAAGACGTTTTCGGAGTGATTCCGAAACGGTAGACATGCTGATTCCTAGTATCTTCAAAGACGGGAAAATAGTTTTTTCTTTCGGGTTTATGTTTTTAAGAACCTGTTCGAAATGAAAAACAGAACCTTGCAATACAGTGATTTTAAAACGTTCAATCCATGAAAGTTCGAGACGGATATTTTTAGGCAACAAGCAATATGCTCCACCTACAGCCATCATGCTGAAAAGGCGGAGTTTACCAACATAATAATCAAAATGTACCATACTAGCCATAACATCCGAAGGCTCTAAATCGTAACATTCACTGTCCAATTTCAGACGTTCATACATCTGCCCATGCGTTAGGGGAATAAGCCGACTCTTACCTGTCGTACCGGACCCTGTGATGATAAGCAAAGGAGACAGAGGATCCGTTTCTAGGATACTTTCGTCCATATAGTGGGAAGTATCTAGATGATGCGAGTATTCAAATAGGATAACTTCGTACTTATCACTTTTATATACTGCTTCATCTGTCAAAATAAAATCAGTATGCACGATCTCTAAATTTTCTTCCAACATAATACTAGGTGTATGAATTGAAGCACTAAAAACTGTCGCTCCAATTTTTGCGCAAGAGATAAATGCGATCAATGCATTAAGCTCATTATGAAACCGATGTGCTATCACATTTGATGATCGAACCCCATGTTGATAAAGATAGGCAGTACTTTGTGTTACCAAGTCTTCAAGCTGACGGTACGTCAATATTATTTGGGGCGTATAAATCGCGTTTGCATCCGGTCGCATCTCAGCTTGAGTAGTAATAATTTTCGTAATGTTCATTATCGTACACTCAACCCTTCATCGAGATATTTGATCATCGGATAGATAAAGAACTCGATGACCCGGCGTTTACCTACTTTGAGCTCTGCCGTGACACTCATACCGGGATTGATGGTGAGCTCTTTTCCCTCAACTCTCAGTGTTGTCTCTTTGGGGTCGATGGTGATTTCATAGACGGGTCCGAGTTTCTCATCCTCTATGGCATCATCGGCGATGTGTTTGACTGTGCCGTGTAGCAGTCCGTACTTTTGGAAATCAAAGGTATCAATCTTGATAGCACTCTCCATCTCTTTGGTGATGAAACCGATGTCTTGGTTGAGAACTGTGGCTTGGATGATAAGCGGAACCCCTTTGGGGATAATGGTCACGAGTTTCTCTGCGGGGGTGACGACTCCTCCTACAGTATGGACTAAGAGTTTACCGATGTATCCGTCTACCGGAGCGATGATTTGTTGTTTGGCATTACGGAATTGGGTAGTTTCTACTTCGGTACGCAGTGAGGTTGCCTCTTTGGACTTTTGGGTGAGATCGGTGAGGAGTTTGTTTCGGTACTCTTGGGTAACGAGATGAAGCTGTTGGTTGAGCTCGTTTAGTTTTCCTTGGGACTGAGCAATAACGTGCTCTTTCATGGTGAGCTGTTCTTGGTATTCTATCCGCTGGTTCTTGGCATCCTCGTACTCTTTTTTAGCGATGATGTCTAAGACCTCTTTGAGTCTTGCTTCGTGATCTTTTGCACTGCCTAAGAGTTGTTTGAGGCGGGAACTGTCCGCTTTTGCCGCTTCGGTCGCTTCATCGTTTTGTCGGATCTGTTCTTGGAGCACTTGGCGTTGTTGATCGTAGGCGAGTTTACCGGAGGTGTACATCATCTGCTGGGTAGCGATGGCGGAGGTCTCTTGGCATTTACTGCTAGGATGAAAGGTTCGATCATTGATCTGGGCATCGAGCCTCTCAATTTCGAGTTCGAGAAGTGAGAGGTTCTTTTGTTTAGACTCAAGATCGCTCTGTGTTACGGAGGGATCAATCTCCATCAGTACTTCTCCCTTTTTAACGCTCTGACCTTCTTTAACGAGTATCGAGCCGATCACTCCCGTCTCTACGGGCTGGAGGGTTTTGATCTCACCTACGGGGACGACTTTGCCCCGTGCACTGACGACGACATCGATTTTGGCAAGGAAAAGCCATAATAAAGAGATAGTGAGAAATGCGAACAGACTCCACAGCAAGCTTCTCCCTAACGGTGACGTAGGACGCTCTTCGATCTCTACTAGAAGAGGGGTAAATTCGTGTTTGTCTTTAGTGTGAAATAGTCCCATATGTTATAAACCTTGCTGTGTGGTGAGTTTGTAGTAGTAACCCTGTAGACGCATTAGTTCTTCGTGGCTTCCTCGCTCTACGATATGCCCTTTGTCCATAACGATGATGATGTCGCAATCTTTTACCGTACTGAGGCGGTGAGCAACGATAAACATGGTACGTCCACTCTTGATCGTATTTAGGTTGTTCTGGATGATACGTTCGGATTCATAGTCCAGTGCCGAGGTTGCTTCGTCAAATATGAGAATGCGCGGATTCGTGATAAGCGCACGAGCGATAGCGATACGCTGACGCTGACCACCTGAGAGTGCCGCCCCTCTCTCCCCTACCTGCGTATCGTACCCCTCTGAGAGCTCAGCGATAAACTCATCGGCTCCCGCCATACGAGAAGCAGCGATGATATGCTCCATCGGAGCATCGGGACGGGAGAGGGAGATGTTCTCTTTGATGGTGCCGCTAAAGAGGTAGTTCTCTTGCAGTACCACTCCGATGTTGTTACGGAGCCATTTAGGGTTCATATGACGGATGTCTACTCCGTCGATGTAGATGGTTCCGGTGGAGGGGATATAGAGACGCTGGATGAGTTTGGTGATCGTACTCTTACCGCTGCCGCTGCGTCCCACAAGCCCGACACTGCTCCCTATCGGAATCTCGGCACTGATACCATTTAGGACAGCGGGAGAATCGGGAGCATAGGAGAAGACGATGTTGTCAAACGTCACACTACCATCGATTTTAGGAAGAGTGATCGCTTTATCATTGGTTTGTTCTGTTGGGGTGTTGAGGATATCACCTAAACGATCCACCGAGAGGAGTGTTTGTTGAAACTCATTCCATAGGTTCACCAGTCGAAGTACCGGTCCGGTGAATTGTCCGGCAAACATCTGAAAGGCGATGAGCTGACCGACACTCAGTTTCCCCTCCAGTACCAAGGTAACACCGATATAGAGCATCGAGATAGTGAGGAGCTTTTGCAATGCTCCGCTGATACCTCCGAGGATATTGGAGAGGTTACTAAGCTGAAACCCTGCATTGACGTAACGGGCGAGGTAGTCTTCCCATTTACGCTGCATGGAACCCTCTAGGGCGAGGGACTTGACGGTTTGTACTCCGGTAACCGCTTCTACGAGGTAAGCGTTGCTTTGTGCCCCCATCTGAAACTTCTCTTCGAGACGTCGGCGAAGCTCAGGGGTAATGATGAGATAGAGGATGGCGATAACCGTGACAAACCCTAGAACGACGAGGGTGAGTTTGACACTGTAGAGGAGCATCACCGCGACAAACACCACCGAGAACAGCACGTCGAGGATGACGGAGACTGATTTGTTAGCGATGAACTCCCGTATTTGATCGAGCTCACGGACACGGGCGATGATGTTTCCTACTTTACGTTTCTCGAAATAGACAAACGGAAGAGCAAGGAGATGGTGAAAGAGCTTCGCCCCCAGCTTGGCATCGATCTTAGAGGTGGTATGGGCAAAGATGTAACTGCGGATTAGATTGAGGATTAGTTCAAACACAGCAACCACGATAAACGCAACCGCAAGGACATCGAGAGTGCTCATAGAGCGGTGGACTAGAACCTTGTCGAGGATTACCTGTGTAAAGAGCGGAGCGACGAGTCCGAAGAGCTGTAGGACAAACGAGGCGATTAACACCTCTGCCATCACCTTTTTGTACTTCATGATTTGACGGAAGAACCACCCGAATCCGAAACGGGCATCGGCACTGAGGATACGGTGCTTTAAGACGATGCTTTTACCAGAACTCTGAGCATTGCAATCTTGATAGGAGAGTATGTAAGGCTCTTTACGGGTAATGTCAAATACCAGTAGTTCTTGCTTCTCCGCATTCGCTTGAATGATACTCATATAGGTACCATCGATCTTTTGAACGATGATCGGCATCGGGTAAGACTCGATCAGTTTTTCTACTGAGAGCTTTTTGATGGCAGCTCGGAAACCTTGTGCGGATGCGATACGGGTCAGCTCTTCGATGGAAGGTTCATGCTCGCTGAGGGCGTACTCTTTGATAATGACACGGGTATCGATGGCAATGCGGTTAAGTTTGCCCGCTACTTCTAGGGCGGTTAGTGCCGAGTGCATGAATCTATCCCACGATGTTGTAATCTCAATGCTTCTGCCTCATAGGCGTGCTGTATTGTCTCAGTGTCCAATGTCAATTCTCTCTCCAATCCTTCTAGTTTTACACTCACTTCACTCACTGCGTCTGCTTCACCTTGGGCTCTAAGTCTTTGGGTCATAATAATCTTATTATGCGTTTCGGCTAATGCTTCGGTTTCATTTTTGGTGAGCATGGCTAGACGTTCTAGGTGTTGTTGTTTGGTTTGGGTATCGGCATCGAATTCGCGTTTGGCGAGAGCATACTCTTCTTGAATACGATCAAGCTCATAATGCAGGCGCGTGGATTCACTCTCATCTTTGAACCCCTCGAATAAACTCAATCGTATACTGAGTCCTGCATTCCAACTGTTGGGCTTGATATTCTCAAAGGCATTGTAAGCATTATGCATATCAGAGCCATAGAGGTAATAATTGGAATAAAGAGATACAACGGGAAACTCCGATCGATTCTGCTTTGAGATTTCGGCATTTTTCTGTGCTATTCTCTCTTGATATTGACGTGCTTGGGAGTTCTTTTCAAAACTGCCGAGGTGTATCTCTTCGGGCTTGGTTGTTAGGGGGAGTAGTTGGGTTGATTTTAGGTCAAGCTCTATATGGGAGAGTTTGGTGAGGGCTATAAGGTTTTCATCATAAGTCATTTGTGAGCGTTCAATCTCACGCTCAAGATCGATAAGACGTATCGCTTCATCTCCTACCGATACACGAGACTCTTTACCGGCTGTATAAAGACGTTGTTTGAGAGAATAGAGTTCTTGACGCAGTGTGTGCATTTGACTCTTATAGCGATATTCACTTTGAGCTTTTTGAGCAGTGGCGTAATGGTCTAAGAGTTCTAAGTAGAGTTTCGTCTCTTCGTTGCATACTTCGAGCTTTTTAGACTCAATCTCTTTTTTGGACATCTCGATTTGTTTAAGGGTGGTACCGAAGTGGTAGAGTTCGTAATTAAGACTCAACGCCAATGAGTCTTTATTCTGAACACCGGAGTTGATAGTAGTACCCCCGACCGAAAGTGTTCCGGAAGTTGCTTTATCGAGGTTTTTATTATACTCTCCACTATAACCTAGTGAGAGCTGGGGATAGAGAGCGGAATAGACACCTTCCAATCGTGCTTGCTCGATAGAGGTATCGATAGTGCGGAGTTTAAGACGGTGGGAGTGCTCCGTTGCGGAGGTTTGCAGCTCAATAAAGCTGATTTCGCGGGCATACCCGATGGTTGCCGCACAGGCTATAAAATATAAATATTTTTTCATAATTTCTTCATTAATACATGATATAAGGGGAAATATTAACGAACGGCAACTTATAAAATAGTGTTTTTTAATAACAATTTGTATTTATTTTAAGATTTTACAAAAAGTAACATTTTTAATTTAATACTATGTTATATAACGTTAATGGTTCTCTAATTATTTGCAGTAATTTAGTAAAATCTACTTATTGATTAAAGACTATAAACTATACGTGAAAAAAATCGACTTAATGCTTGATAATACGAAAAACAAGTGTTT
>NZ_JAQTUH010000032.1 GCF_028710345.1 Sulfuricurvum sp.
CGCAAAAGAATTTTACTGAAAACATCGGAAAACTCGGCTTTAATGAGCCTTTTTCACGTGCCCTATAGGGTATAAACTTTCAATAGCCTTAAATAAGAAGGTGTTTTTGAAGATTTGCAAGTGGCTCTGTAAATATATTTTTTTAGTATCCAGCGATATCACACTGTACTAATTTTTCCTTGAGTGTTTCGCACTGTTACTTATTGGTATCAAGCTTTAGCTTAATCGATCCTCGGTAGTATCATAGAAATTACGTAAATAACAACAAAGCTAATAAGAATACGGTAAAAAATATGATTAGTTGAAAAATTACGGCGTTTATTGGCTGCTTCGCTTGAAACTGACAAAAAATTATTATTAAAGTAACTTTGTATACGATTAGATATATTAATATTCAAAGAGTAGTTATGAATCAAATGAATAAAAAATTATTACTCGCTGTTTTTTCCATTCTTCTCATTTCCTTTAGTTTGTTTTACATAAATTATTTCGAGAAAAAGGATCAAAACGATCTAAACACTACCCTATTGACTCACTCTAGCGTTACACCCAACACAGCAACCCCCGATTCAAAGCGATTGGTTTACATCGTTTCAGACTTGCGAATACCTTTTTGGTCCATCATGGCGAAAGGGATAGAGAAACATGCCGTTTCTTTAGGTTATCGAATCGATATCTACAGTGCTGAAAATGATCCCAAAAAAGAGTTGGAATTTGCCGCCAAAGCACTCAAAGAGAACGTATCGGGGATTATTATTTCCCCCACAACCTCTTCTGCATGCGCCACGATCCTCAAATTGGCAAAACACTCCGGTATTCCGGTCGTTATTTCCGATATCGGAACCGACGGAGGGGAATATGTTTCCTATATTTCATCCAATAATCGTGAAGGAGCGTACCAAATCGGGATGGTTTTAGCGCATGAACTTCAAAAAAAAGGGTGGGGGAAATCGGAAATAGCGATTATTGCGATACCCCAAAAACGTTTGAACGGTCAAGAACGTACTGCCGGTTTTATGCAAGCCATGAATGAATCAGGGATTAAAAATAGCGATATCAGACAGCAGGCAACCTTTTCGTATGAAGAGACCTACATCTATTCGAAAGAACTCATCAACAACAATCCAAAACTTCGCGCACTATGGTTACAAGGTTCTGATCGCTATCAAGGAGCGCTGGACGCAATCCGTGATAGTGGAAAAAAAGATCAGATTCTCCTCCTCACATTTGATGCCGAACCCGAATTTTTACAATTGATCCCTAAAGGTATTTTGGTCGGTTCAGCGATGCAGCAGCCCTATTTGATGGGTGAGCAATCGGTGCAGGTGATGGTCGATCATTTACACCATAAACCCGTCGAAAAAAATATCAAGCTTCCGGTTTTAGCAATTTCATCTGAAAATATCAAAGAGAACATGGCCCTCATTGAACGCAACGTCATGGGAGTCAACGATTAATGTTCTACAAATCACTTAATTTATCGAAGTATTCGCTCTTTTCAACGCTCGGCAGTGCTATCGTTATCATCGTTATTTTTGGTTTAACGACCAATTCAATCTACCATTACCATTCGACAAAACAGACAATGATTCAAGATATGAAAGAGGAATCGGACCTCGTCGCCTTGTCGCTTGAAAAAAGTTTATCTTCTTTGATGGCATCCTATTCCGTTAATGAATACGAAACATTGATTCAGAACCAAATGGCTCGAAAAGATATCTTAGCCATTATTGTTCAAGATAAAAAAATGGGAAATATTCTCGGGAAGCCTTATTTTATTTCTGGATTTATTCGAGATAAAGAGGATGCATTATGGGAATATAATCCTAAAACGGATTCTGTTTTTTTAACCCACGCAGCCTATACCCATACCCACCCGATTAAAAATTCCGATAACGTTGAGCTTGGAAACATACAAATATACATTAGCGCCAACGCGATGAACGAAGAGTTGAACGCCATTATACGCGACAGCATCATCAACACTTTAGCGATTTCACTGCTGTTGATACTATCCTTATTGGGAATCATGAAAAGACTCTTTTTAAATCCTATCTACACCATTACCCATCAAATTTCCCAAACCGATTCTGAGGGGATACCCCTAAAGCCGATGCTGCTAGATGGTTCAAAAGAGTTGTTCACGTTGTCAAAAACGATTAATACAATGATCACCTCTCTTCGTGAGTCCAACAAAGTGTTAAATGAGAGACAAGAACAGCTTCAAAACGACGAAGCTCAGCTTCTTTTAATGCTCAATTTAAGTCCTATCGCGGTTCGTATCACGACACAAAAGGGTGGACAAGTTGTCTTTTCAAACAAAGCTTATGGGGAATTAATACTGAATTCATCCGATCAGCTCATCGGTCAAAATCCTCAAAACTACTATAAAAATCCGGAACAATATCATGCCATCGTCAAACGGATTGAAAATCAGGAAGAAATTTACAATGAATTGGTCGAATTAACCATTAATAAAAAAACGGTATGGACACTTGCCTCCTACATGAGTATCAATTTTAAAGGTCAAAAAGGGATATTAGGATGGTTTTTTGATATTACAGATCAAAAAGAGTCTGAAGTAAAATTAAAGCATGCCGCATATCATGACATCTTAACAAACCTTCCGAATCGGGCACTGTTTTCAAATCTTATTCCCCGTATTTTTGCCCGTATAAAACGTCAAAAAACCTATGCGGCACTGCTGTTTATCGATTTGGACGGGTTCAAAAAAATCAATGATATGCATGGCCATCAAACCGGAGATGCCCTTTTGCAAGAGATAGCGCTTCGGATGAATGCGTTGTTACGGGAGGATGATTTAGTGGCACGAATCGGAGGGGATGAATTTGTTATCCTCATCGCTGATTTAACAAATCGTGAAGACATCACCCCTTTGATCAAAAGAATATTAGAGAGTGTAAGCACCCCATACCATTATGAATCCGCCGAATTGACGGTATCTGCCAGTATTGGCGTGAGTTTTTACCCACAGCGCTATGAAGTCGATGCGGACAGTTTATTGCGACAGGCAGACCAAGCGATGTATGAAGCAAAAATGCGGGGCAAAAATCAATACGCCTATTTTGATGAAATCAATAATCTCAATGAAGAAGAGAGTTTCGAAGATGCCGAAAGTATCGGCAATGGTCTAAAAAATAACGAATTTATCCTCTATTATCAGCCAAAAGTCAACATGCACAGCGGAGTAATTGTAGGTGCCGAAGCGTTGATTCGTTGGAATCATCCAACAAAGGGGATGATCTATCCCGATCAGTTTTTGCCTGTGATTGAAAATCGCCCTCTCATCCTTTCTGTGGATACGTGGGTGCTCCATCAGGCACTCAAACAGCTATCCGAATGGAATACCCAAGGATTCGTAACCTCTATCAGTGTTAATATAAGCGCCTATACCTTCAAAAAGTCTTCGTTTATCGAGATGGTCGATAAAGCGCTAGATACCTATTCGACAGTAGATCCTCGTCAGATTGAAATCGAAATTTTAGAAACAAGTGCCCTGCATGATATCCATGAAATACAGCAAATCATAGGTTTTCTCCATCAAAAAGGGATATCCGTTGCACTGGATGACTTTGGAACAGGATATTCTACCCTCTCGTATTTAAAAGAACTCGAAATTGATTATCTCAAGGTTGATAAAAGTTTTGTGATGGAGATGTTAAACGACCCAAGCAATCTCCGTATTCTCGATGCAACGCTCGGTTTAGCTGATGCATTTAATGCCAAAGTGATTGCTGAGGGAGTTGAATCGATTGAGCATGCAAATTTACTGATACAGTTTGGCTGTGTATTTGCTCAAGGTTACGCAATAGCCCGTCCTATGCCTCCCGAAGCATTTACACAATGGAGATCCGAATGGAAACCGGATCCTTCATGGGGTGTTACTCCAAAAATCTCACCTTCGATGTTTCCGCTCGTATATGCGAGATTAGAACACCATAAATGCTTTAACCAGTTTAGTGACAAAAATTTTGTCACTTTTGATAATAACGCTAACCATTGCCACTTTGGCATGTGGCTGTACAAAGAGGGAAATCACTATTTTGATGAAATAGAATATCAAGAGATTGATGCGTTGCACGTAGAATTTCATGATGCAATCGATGCTATGATGAAAGCCGCTTCGGATGAGCGTGATGCACTTTCAAATACAATGGGTTATCTGCATCAAAAATTAATGGAAAAACTCCATCAAAAAGCCGTTTCAGGGAGACAGTATAATTAAAATAGTTATAAGGTTCATTGTTTTATCAGTATAAAACATAAGCTTGGAACGTGAGTTGATACACGATGATATCTAATCAGCATATTTCAATCCTCTAAAAGTTCTTGCAAAGATGTTGGATGAGAATATCGTATTCACTAGAAGTAATTTTTGCAATCTTTTCTTTGATTCTCGTTTTTGAAAGAGAACGGATTTGATTGACTAAAATATCCGAATCTTCTTTGAGACCCTCACGTGCAGGAAGTCTCATCCGATAAGGATCCATGTTCTCGATGAGATCAGTGGATAGTGGCATCAGAATGACTGTATCTAAAATAGCGTTTTCATCATCATCTGAAATAATCACTGCCGGTCTGATTTTCCCTACTTCATCACCTTTTTTAGGGTACAGATTGACGATAACTATATCGCCTCTATTTAATTCCATCATCAACTCCGAGTTCAGCAAATTCTAGATCCTGGTGATTTTTCAGTTTATGAAGTTTTGCAAGCTTTTCTTCGCGGTCGATTTTTTCAATAACGGGCAAGATGAATTTTTCATATTTGGAAGAGATGAAATAACCTACCGTTGTATGTGCTCTTCGATCGATAATTTCTGCTACATCCATTACTTTCATCAAAGAGGGTTTGTTTTGAATATCGGTTACACCATAGGTTAACATCACATATCCTTTTCTTTATATTTAATCTATAAGTATTATATCTTATATTTAATAACATAACTACTGAAATATATCATTTACTTCAAAAAATTCTTAAAACTCATAAAATGTATAGTATATTTGGAATTAAATTCAAGAATAGTTTTGGAGAAATATTATAGCCCTATTTTAGGCAGGGTAGAACTCTTGAAATTCCTATTCTCAAAAACCAGCGTTTATAAGAAGGATAAGCATGCCCCGACGATCGATATTGACCGCTTCTGAAAAAGAGAGTCTGATTGCGATTCCAGAATCGGAAGAAGAGATTATCCAGCATTACACTCTGAGTGAAACCGATCTCTCAATTATTCGTCAGCATAGAGGTGCGGCCAATCGGCTTGGATTTGCGGTTCAACTGTGTTGCATGCGTTATCCTGGAATTGCAATTTCAAGTGAACAGTCGATTCCAGATATATTTCTTGAGTATCTTGCCAATCAACTTGATGTCGCTCCAGAGGTTTGGTCGGAGTATGGACGTCGTCAGGAAACAAGGCGTGAGTATTTGCTGGAGCTGCAAAGCATGTTTGACTTCGAGCTTTTCAGTATGAAACGCTACGATGAAATGATTGATGAGCTTCACGGTGTTGCAGAGCAAACAGATAAGGGGATAGTTATTGCCTCCACATTGGTTCAAAATCTACGCAGAAAAAATATACTGCTGCCTGCCATCAACGTTATTGAACGTATGTGCGCCGAAGCGATTACACGAGCAAATCGAGATATCTATTCCCAACTAAGTGATCCTTTAACACTCCGGCAACGCCAACAGCTTGACCAGCTTTTAAAAATCAGATCGGACTCTTCCTCGACTTATCTTGCTTGGCTTCGCCAATCACCTATGAAATCTAATTCCAAGGCCATGCTTGAGCACATTGAACGGTTGCGATTACTTCATGATATAAATCTACCGTTGGGAATTGAGCGAACTATCCATCAGAATCGTTTATTAAAAATGGCACGTGAAGGTGGGCAAATGACACCAGCGAATTTGTCCAAATTTGAACCAAATAGACGTTATGCCACATTAGTTGCGTTAGTGATCGAAGCAATAGCGACTCTAATCGATGAGATCATAGAGCTACACGATAAGATTATCGGTAAACTCTTCAACACGGCCAAACATAAACATGAGAAGGAATTTCAATCCTCGGGCAAGGCAATCAATGACAAAGTACGCCTCTATAATAGGATCGGACAGGCTCTATTAGATGCGAAACAAACAGGTACTGATCCATATAAGGCAATCGAATCGATTATGTCATGGGATAAATTTAGTGAAAGCGTTGATGAGGCTGGGCGTCTTGCGAAAAATGAGGATTTCGATTTTATCCATCGTATTGCAGAAAATTATCCTACAATCCGGCGATACGTCCCCGACTTTCTTGGTATATTGAAACTTCGTGCCGCGCCAGCTGCTGAAGAACTTCTTCAAGGTATTGAATTATTACGTAAACTGTATTCAGATAACGCTCGAAAAGTTCCCGATGATGCTCCAACCGCCTTTGTGCGGCGTAGATGGAGTAAGCTGGTATTTACTTCAGAGGGAATAGATCGACGCAACTATGAGCTATGCTTGTTGACCGAACTTAAGAATGCGCTTCGATCTGGTGATATATGGGTGCGGGGATCGCGGCAATTTAAGGATTTCGATGAATATCTTTTGACGGGCGATGCCTATTCGTCGTTAAAAGAAGCGAATAAACTGGGAATAAGTGTCGATTCCGACTGTGAATGCTACATTAACCAGCGCTTAGCTCAGTTGGAAGAGAGGCTAAACGCTGTCAATATGTTGGCACAATCAAACGAACTGCCCGATGCAATCATCACTAATAACGGTTTAAAAATTACACCATTTGATGCCGTTTTTCCTGACGATGCTCAATCACTAATTCAAAATACGGCAGCATTACTTCCTCATGTAAAAATCACTGAACTCTTGATAGAGGTTGATTCTTGGACAGGATTTAGCCGTCATTTCACTCATATTAAAAACGATCAAATAGCTAAAGATACAACCATTCTTTTAACGGCAATACTTGCCGATGGGATCAATCTTGGGCTTTCAAAGATGGCGGAATCATGTCCTGGTACTACTTATTCAAAACTATCTTGGCTACAAGCTTGGCATATACGTGATGAAACCTATTCGCAAGCATTGGGAGAACTCACCAATGCCCAGCTGAAACATCCTTTTGCCCTAAACTGGGGAGATGGGAAAACCTCTTCGTCAGATGGTCAGCGGTTTCGTGCCGGCAACAAAGCTCAAAGTACCGGTCATATTAATCCAAAATATGGCAGTGAACCCGGAAGATTATTTTATACTCACATCTCTGATCAATACTCACCCTTTAGCGCAAGATTAGTCAACGTTGGTGTTCGTGACTCTACCTATGTTCTCGATGGGCTTCTCTATCACGAATCAGATTTGCGTATTGAGGAACATTATACCGACACCGCAGGATTTACCGACCATGTATTTGCATTGATGCATTTGCTTGGATTTCGCTTTGCTCCAAGGATCAGGGATTTAGCGGATACCAAAATATATATACCCGATAATGGAAAGAAATATGATGCTCTGAAACCGATGATCGGTGGAACACTCGGGATCAAAAATATTAAGATGCACTGGGATGAGATTTTACGCTTGGCCGGTTCGATTAAAAAAGGGACCGTCACTGCATCCTTGATGTTACGAAAACTAGGCAGTTACCCAAGGCAAAATGGTCTTGCAATTGCATTAAGAGAATTAGGTCGAATTGAGCGAACACTTTTTATTCTGGATTGGCTTCAAAATGTTGAACTCCGTCGCCGAGTGCAGGCCGGGCTGAATAAAGGTGAGGCCAGAAACGCACTTGCAAGGGCAGTGTTTTTAAATCGTCTTGGTGAAATTCGGGACCGAAGTTTCGATCAGCAGCGTTATCGAGCAAGTGGATTGACCCTTTTAACATCTGCTATCGTATTATGGAATACAGTTTATTTGGAACGCGCCGTAGCGGCACTAAGAAATAAAGGAGAGACTATTGATGATTCAATGCTTCAATATTTGTCACCATTAGGATGGGAACACATCAATTTAACTGGGGACTATGTCTGGAAAAAGAGTTCGAAGCTCAAAGATGGGAAATTTAGGCCTTTAAGGGCGGTAAAATTCTCTTAACGTACTATATATTCCGTTTTCTCAGGGGACCCC
>NZ_JAQTUH010000033.1 GCF_028710345.1 Sulfuricurvum sp.
GAGTCCATTAAGTATATAGTTGATCTCCCTTTTAACGCTTGATCCCATCCCATGATTATTCCAGCAATATCAAGCTCTTTTATATAGACAGGTTTATCCATACCAGGGAAATTGCTTTGAAGACTTTTATAGGTTTTGTTCTTTTTATCTGCTGTATCTTCAAATTCAGATTTTTCACTTGAGTGAAAATAATCATGGGCATACTCTTTTGTCATATGACCACGAGAATATTTTTCAAAACCGGCTTTTATTTTATAAAGTTGAGCCAGAGTATTTGTTCGAAATTTTCCATCAACCTCCAGCCACTCATATAAAAGAAAATTATTCCCTTTTGCGTCTTCCAATACTACCAAATACAACAGTAATCGCCCTTTTTCATCCAATGGTATCGCGTAACAATAGAAAACAGGAGATTGAAGTCTCCATAGTATTTTTGCGAAGTTCATTGCTCATCCTTTTTTGAATTTTTTGCCTCAAGTTCATGCCATAGTTTGAAAATTGTTGACGGTGCTAACTGCTCTAAATGCAGCTCTTTTTTTACAATCAAAGCTAGTTTTTTAAAAGACAACGGTTTGTTGCCTTTTTTGATTGGAGCTGTGCGCAAAGACACCACTAATGGCCACTTTTGAATGAGTTTTGATCGGACTGTTTCTTGGTCCGTATTATTATCGAAGAAGCGTCGAATTTTCATTTCGGAGAGTTTCTCAATCTCTTCTATATCCATCTCTCCATAGCTTTTTCGACGTAACGAATTGCGATCGTTCATTAACGATCGAATCGATTTTGTCATCGCAATGAAAGAAAGTTCTGGCAATGATAATTCATCCACGTTGGTTGAACGAAGCTTGTGAATCAATCTTCCATGTCTCTCCATGATTTCAATCTGGTCAACTATTTGACACCTTGCGTAAAATAGACACGTCTGTTTCAACTCTTCGTTTGATAATTTGAGATGTTTTGCAATGTCTAATGTCATTGTTTTTTTCCTTTCGTTGGTTCAGTATTAACCAGCCATTTAGCTATGTCAGTTAGTTTCCACATGCGTCTACCTCCATAAGTGATCCACGGAGGTATGATTTGTTGGTCTAAAATCATCTTTTCCGAGAAGGGACTATTCTTAGTAAACAATTTACTTACAAATGAATAACTGCTTCCCCACTCGACAGCCGCTTCGTCCATAGATAAAACCCATTTTCGATGTTTGTCGTACATCATCTCCACAAGTTCTTTTTCGGACATATTTTTCCTTTTTTTCAAAAAAGCTTTTTTGTTCATTTTTTTTCGATCGATTGCAAAAGTTTACATGTCATTGCAGAGTAAAAAAACACTAAAAAGCTGCCAATTCTATTGATTAAAGCCCTGAGACACGAGCTTTTGAGGCAGTTTTTAAAAAAGAGGAAATTTTTGTAATAGATATTTTAATAACGTCTTATCATATTGTCTAACGTTACCTAAGTGAGAATCGGCTATAATCGAATCAATCTGATTGTGCTGATGTGGCCAAAAGCCGTACCGAAACCGATCGATTGATGCAGACGATTTAAAAAGAGGCGTTTGAAAATTAAAATTATGGCAAAAGTCAAACAGCAAAGCAATCCGTATTCAACAGGTTCAGGTGGTGCATTTTTTGAAAATAATGTACAAACTGCATTTGCTGTGTTAATGCTTACAGATGGTTTCTCACCTTGTTTGCCCAATTGGCCAATTATTAAAATCAAATTTCAAGCAAAGCATGCAGGCTTTGAAACAGATGACTTTGTTGTTTATGCACATGATACGATAGGTCAAAAAAAGGCCAAGCTCTTAATTCAAGTGAAGCGTTCAATAACAATTTCGGAAGATAATAGTACATTTGCAGATGTCATAAATGCCGCTTGGAGTGATTTTAATCGATCAGATTTTCTCAGAGGTGTAGATGCAATTGCGTTAATTACCGGTCCATTAAGTACCACAGACATAGAAAATACACGTACTCTTCTTGAGTGGGCACGAGAAATGGAGACAGCGGAAGAGTTCATAAAAAACGTCAATACTGCTAATTTTAGTAATCAGCAAAAGCGAAACAAACTACAAGCCTTTCGGACTCAACTTCAGAAAGCAAAAGATGATTCTTCTTTGTCAGATGAAGAACTTTGGCACTTTTTACGAAATTTTCATCTTTTGGGGTATGACCTAGATGTAAAATATGGTGTTCATAGATCCCTATTGCATTCCTTGATCAACCAACAAACAATGGGACAATCTAACATCTTTTGGTCACTTGTTTCAAAAGAAATACAATATGCAAATCAAAATGCAGGAACGCTTACAAAAACTGATTTTCCAAATGAAATTTTGTCACTTTTAAAAGAATCAGTAGAGATAAGAAATCCCTTTGTAATGTCGTCTGAAGTGCATCTTCCAACATCTCTTAATCAAGCAGAGTTTTTGACTGTCTTATTGATCGGACAATGGAATGAAGCCAATGAACATGATCGACACATTATCGAATTAATGTCGAATGAAAGCTACAATACTTGGATCTTGAAAATAAGGGAGCTTCTTGATATTGCAAATAGCACATTGAAGCTAAAGAACAATCATTGGAGTGTTCAAAATAGATTTGTATTATTAGAGCAACTTAATGGATCAATTTATGATGAACATATTGACCGTTTTCAACAATGTGTTAAGGCAGTTTTGAATGAAATAGATCCAAAATTTGATTTACCACCTGATGAAAGATTTAGTGCACGCATTTATGGAAGAACAATGCTTCATTCGGATTTGTTACGAAAAGGTATCGTAGAAACACTAGCTTTTCTCGGTGCAAAGAATTCAATATTCCATCGATGCTCTCGGTTTAAAATTGAAAGAACTCTTGTTCTTTCTGTAAGAAAAATTCTTGGAACTCATGATTGGAAAAAATGGGCAACATTAAACCCTTATTTGACTTTGTTGGCAGAAGCTTCACCTGAAAGCTTTTTGGAAGCTGTTGAAGAGGGAATGGTGGAATCTTCACCTTTTAAACAATTGTTTTCTCAAGAAGGGGATGGTATTACTGGTGAAAATTATTTAACGGGCCTATGGTGGTCACTAGAGGGGCTCTCGTGGGAAGAAAATCATTTAGCGCAAAGTGTTTTATTGTTAGGTGAACTTGCCGCTATTGATCCTGGGGGTAAATGGGCGAACCGTCCCTTGAATTCGTTAATGACGATTTTTTTGCCATGGCGTCCACAAACTTTTGCTAGTAGAGAGAAAAAAACGATCGCAATCAAAGCTTTAGTAAAAGAAATACCTGAAATAGGTTGGAAACTATTACTATCTCTTTTGCCAAATCGCCATCAGATTACCAGCGGATCACATAAGTTTCATTGGCGTTATGTCGTTCCTGAAGAATTTGGAACGGTAACTTATACGGAATATTGGGAACAAGTTAAAATTTATTCTAAATTACTTGTTGACATGTCCAATGATTCTTTTTCTAGAAAATTAGAGCTGGCAAGTCAAATGGATCATCTGCCGGCAGAAGCATTTGATGATTTTATTGAAGTTTTGAATTCAATAATATTAGATGAATTAACACATGATGAACAATACTTTTTATGGCAAAAATTATCTGAACTGGTAAAAAGACACAGTTTTTATGCTAATACAGAATGGGCTATGTCATCAGATCGAATTGAGAAAATTGAATGTGTTTCCAGAAAATTCGTACCTACTGACCCATTAATACGTTATCGTGAACTCTTTAATGGTAAAGATCATGAAATGTATTCAAATGAAAGTTATGAAGTTCAACAAAAATTATTAATTCAAAAGCGTGCCGAAGCAATTTCGGAAATATATGCCTTGGGTGCACTAGAAGATATTTTGGCGTTTGCAGAAACAGTAGAGTCTCCATTTGATGTTGGTTGGGCATTATCATCAACTGTAGAGATGATTGATTTAGATAATTTACTTAGTGCAACCAATAAAGCGCTTATAGATACTGCACGCGGTTTTGTATTTGGAAAGTTTTATAAAGATGGGCAGAAAAAGGTTGATAATTTAGATTTTACAGGATGGCGACAAGAGTCGATAGCAAGATTTATGACATGCCTACCATTCACAATGCATACATGGTTATTGGTACAAAAATATTTACCTGAGAGTGAAGTTTATTATTGGAAAGAAGCACGTGTTAACCCATGGGATACAGAACAAGACATAGCTTATGCAATCGAGTATCTGATTAAATACTCACGTTTTCATGATGCCTTGTTTTGTTTAGATTTCATGATAGATCATCAAGCTATTTTAGATAAAGAATTAGCGATTAATGTTGTGAAGTCATTATTGAAATCAGATAATTTTGCTCAGCTTGATACATATTATCTTACAAAAATCATCACAAAGCTACAAGATAATTCTGAAGGAATTGAGGATGAATTATTTTATATAGAATGGAACTTTTTACCTTTATTGGATGGTTACCATGGTGCTACACCAAAAATTTTGCAAGAAAGATTAGCGAATCATCCTGAATTCTTTTCTGATGTTATTCAACATATTTATCGTTCAACAAAAATCTCTGAACCATTGCCAGAAAGCACAGAAGCAGAGAAACTTATTGCAAAAAATGCCTATGACCTTTTGTCTAAATGGAAATATGTTCCAGGTGTACAGAAAGATGGAAGTTTCAATCCTTCTAAATTTTTGGAGTGGATTAATGAAGTCAAACGAATTACTGAGGAGTCAGGGCATTTAGATATTGCGATGACCAAAATAGGTTATGTTTTGATTTATGCTCCTGAAGATTCTTCTGGATTATGGATTGATAAAACTATAGCTGATGTCTTGAATGCTAAAGATGCTAAAGAGATGCGTGAAGGCTTTATTCTGGGATTCCACAATGATCGTGGAGTACATTGGATTGATCCTACAGGAGCACCAGAGCGTGATTTGGCTGAACAATATCTTTCTAAAGCAAATGATGTTGAAAAGGAAGGCTTCGTTAGATTGGCTTTCAGTCTTAAAGAACTTTCCCAAGATTATGTCCGTGAGATGGAACGTGTGATTGAGCAACATGCTAAAGATGAAGAATATTCATAAACAAGGAAATATTTTTGCAGTCAGTTATCTTAGATTGGTTGAAAACGAAACAAAATTATTGCTACTATCAAGCAGATACTGATAATTTAGCAATCTTTCAAAACAGGCTATCCGAATTGTTATTAAGTGGAAGGGTTTCTATTAGTGATCTTAAGCCATCCGATTGCTATATCGTTAAAACTAGCGATAATGTTATTGAGTGGAGCTTAGAGCATACTGTTCACGCCAAACATACTTTTGAGAATTTCAATGTACAAGTACATGAATACATTTATAACAACGTAAAAATTAAAGAAGCATCGAAAATCTTCGAAGGTAATA
The DNA here is from genome assembly GCF_028710345.1 of Sulfuricurvum sp. Lineage (NCBI taxonomy): Bacteria > Pseudomonadati > Campylobacterota > Epsilonproteobacteria > Campylobacterales > Sulfurimonadaceae > Sulfuricurvum > Sulfuricurvum sp. The sequence continues at coordinate 5,395 of NZ_JAQTUH010000033.1, forward strand.
ATCATGAGCAGCAACGAAAAGCACTTATTGAATTACTACTTGAGGTTAAAAAATACAATACTAAAAAAAATGCACAAACAAAACGATTTGATGATCCATATAAATTTATTTTTTCTAAATCAGATCGAAATTCGGTCGAATATATTATAGAAGAGATAAAGAACTCTTCTACACCCAATGTGATGGTCTTTACCGGTGATATACTAGAGTATATGCAACGAGTTACAAGTAGTTGCAAAACATTACAAGAAATCGGTATATTTTACCCCTTTAAATTTGATCATGATATTTTTGTTGAACATCATTACTTGTTTGAAATCAATCATGTGAAATTCCGCAGAAAAGACAATAATTTTCTCAATCTGATTACCCATTTTTATCAAGCAAATCGCCTCAATAGTTATTTTGGAGTAGTTTTTACTGTAAAGCGTTTTTTTGCTTATCCTGGTAATCAGTATGTCCCCCATTTTGCCTATTTTGATCCATTCAAAAATTATGATAAGCATCAAAAAAAGTATGAGAGAATCAAAAAGGATTTCAAAGATAGAGAATCGGAGTTTAAATCCTTTATTTTTGAGTTATTCGAAATTTTCAATGAAGCCCAAATAGGCATTGTGAAATTTCAACATGCTAATCTGATAGATTCTATTTATACAAATCGTTCACAAGATTGCCAATATACTGCGAGAAAATTAGCAGACGAAATGATGAAGCGGATAGATCCGAACTGTGATCTTATCTATATGACACGAGAGTACGCAATGTTGCATTTTCTCAAGAGTTTACCATCTAATAAACTGATTGGAAAAAATGTCAAAATCAAAGATTTGGAAGAAACAAAAAATTGGTCGCAAGAATACACACAAAATACACAAGCTGTATTGGACGAATTATTCAATGTGTTAAATAAAGATTCTTCCTCAAAACTACAATATATCGTTGATCATTACAACTCCAAAGTTGTGAAATTGATGAAGAAATACAGCCTCACGAAATGCAAGGATATTTTGTATGATATGCTGCTTGATTTGGTCTATTTCTATAGCGATAGAACTCAAGAAAAACTACTATATACCTTCAATTCTACTATACAACAAATATACCAAAAGAATCAACACAGATCCATCGATGATATCGTTGATTTCGACTTTGAGGAAAAATTCATACAGCTTTATCGTGAGCAATTTGAAAGATACCAGCCTTGTAAAATTCCGGCTGAAGATGATCGATCTAAATTTGTGGCGATGCTTTAAATTATCTAGTCAGATTCCAGAGTGAGAAGGGAGGAGATGATGTAGTTAGGGGCTTCAAAGCTCCCAAAAAATTGGGCATACTTCTCCGCAGTTGAAATTCCACTAAATGTATGTACGTTATAATTCCGTCGTTTCGATTGATCGTCGAATAGCCTCTTCGCCTTTTTCACGCTCGGCAAGAGCATACCATCAACTGTCGGTTGTGCTGTACAGTTTGTTCCATGTCCATTATGTGAGAGTCTTGGATTTAGGTCGGTATGAGAAGGTGCAGAGAGCATAGTATCTACCACAGCGCCACTTTTCGCGTGTGATCGATCTCCCTTTTGGTTTCCCTGTGAGAGCCGGCCGCAACCGCATCAATTTCTACTCTTTTTTCTATATTTCGGGTACTGTATTATGGGCAGAGACTATGATAGCCACAAACAAAATATATACTTCATCAGACGCTTGATGATACGCCTATCTATTTATTGAACAATGACGATGAATTTGTGAGTAAGGGAGCAGGTACCAAGTGCCCCAATTGAATTACTCAACGGGAAGCCGAGAGGCTTCCATCACTTGGGAGTGATTGAACACTTGGTACCCCGTTGAATAATCGTAACGGAGGAATCATAGTTGAAATGATGAAGGATGTTAATAAATTTTCATAGGCTATCAAAGCGTATCAAAACGTTTCATATGGTTACGATTTTTTTCATGAAATGAGGTTGTAACGAATGTTTGTTGAAAAAACAAAATTATTATACAACGGAAAGTTTGAGCTAATAATAGAGCTTGTAGTAAAAATGTAGTAAAAAAAGATTTTTTTGAATTCTTAAAAAATGAAGAAAAAGCTTTGAAAGTCCCTATTTAAGGGTGGTGCGGATGAAAGGACTTGAACCTTCACACCTTTCGGCACCAGATCCTAAGTCTGGCGTGTCTACCAATTTCACCACATCCGCACATAAAAGTCTAAGGTGGTACGCCCTAGAGGATTCGAACCTCTGACCGATGCCTTAGAAGGGCATTGCTCTATCCAG
>NZ_JAQTUH010000034.1 GCF_028710345.1 Sulfuricurvum sp.
TCAATATAAACCAAAAACTGATGATTGCACGGTGGAATTGAATTAACCCCCAGTCTTTTAAACACATTACTTATCTAAAACTCATTGTCACTCTTGTATTAGCTGAGCGATCAACAAAGAAGCATTCGAAACTCTCCCGCTTTTGCGGGATTTCTCCCTTTCGTTTTTTTAAATATCACCGCATCGAATCTGTTGTTTCGCGTAAAATAGCCTATCCAATATTTTGTTCATAATTTAATTATTTATATAATAGTTATTATAATAACTATTTAAGCTCCACTGCTCTACAATCCCGAAAATTTTTCAAAGGATACGCATGGGTTTCGAATCCGATAAGTCGATCGCTTTTCTCATCGCGAAAGCGCGCAATGTACTCAAAAATGAGTTTGAAAACGAGCTAAAACCGTACGGGCTGTCGTATGCTCATCGAGTTATTCTCATTCGGTTATCCGAAAAAGAGGGATTGACGCAAAAAGAACTGGCGCAAGATACCTACTTTGAACAATCCAATCTCACCCTCATGCTCGATAAACTGGAGCTAAAAGGGCTGGTCAAGCGCACGGCCAAAGAGAATGATCGAAGAGCGTACATCGTAACGATTACCCCAGAGGGGGCAAAACTGCGAGACCTACTGATCAAAATGGGTGAAGATGTGATGGATAAAGCGTTAGATGGCTTATCAACGACACAAAAAGCGGAACTCTCTAACATGCTTCAGCTAATTTATGAGAATCTAAAAAGTACAAAATAATGGACTATTTGCGGCTACTGTATCTCACTACGGTACTTTTTGTGGTGTCGGGATGTGTTCCGGCAATTCAAAAAGCGACTCCCATGCAAGATACTCAGATAAACGGTGATCTGGAAAAAATGCTCGCTTTGAGCGATAAAGAGAATGGGGGGCTTGTTCGAGATTGGTGGAGACTGCTCGGAGATACGCAGTTGAATCGAATTGTGGATGAGTCGCTTGTGAAAGCGCCGAGTTTACAGGTTCTCGAAGCCCGGTATGCCCAAGCTAACAGTATCATTGATGCGATTCAATCCCGAAATACCCCTCATATTGGTGCCAATGCGAGCGTGGTACGTGAGCGCTTTAGCGAAAATCATATTTTTCCCGCACCGCTCGGGGGAAGTACGAATACTCAGTATATGCCGCAATTGGTACTTGATTATGATTTTGATTTTTGGAATGAACGGAAATCTCGTATTTCTGCCGCCTATAATACGGCATTAGCGCAAAGGGGATCTATCGAATCGGCTAAGATCGCTCTGAGCAGTGCGATATGTGAACTCTATGTTTCATGGAACTATGATGAAGAAAAGCTGGATGTATTGAGGGAGATGGAGCAAACAATCAACCAAGAGCGTGCAATTGCTGAAAGACAGTATCGCTTGGGGTTGAGCGATGCGCTGGCGATGAACGAAAAAAAAGCCACTTCGTTACAGGTTCAGCAGCGGACTGAGGAACTGAAACGCTCTATTGAGGGGAAAAAAGAGGCTTTATGTGTTTTAGGAGGGTTTCTCCCCTCGAATGCGCAAAGCTGGAAACGACCGCGAATCAACGATATGGCAACGCTACCGATTCCGAAAGAGGTGGTTCTCAACCTCTTAGCACACCGTCCCGATGTCACCGTAGCCAAATACACGGTTTTGAGCAAAAATTATACGATTGAAGAGTCGAAGGCTCAGTATTATCCGAATATCAGTCTATCGGGTGCTATCGGGTTTACCTCTTTTAGCTTCTCCAAGCTCATTGATCATTCTTCGTATACCCCCTCGCTGGGAATCGCTTTGTCGCTTCCGCTGTTCGATGGGGGGGAACGGGATGCTCGTTTGGCAAACAGCCTCAGCGATTACAATGCATTGGTGTATGAGTACAACGGGGTTGTCATCAAAGCTGCGAATGAGGTTGTGATGCTCTTAAAACAATCCAAACTCTTGAATCGACAACAACTGCTGCATCACGATGAAATAGCCGCGCATATCGCCAATCGGGAGATCGAGCGAAAAAGGCTTCTGAGTGGGCTGAGCAATAAACTTTCGTATCTCTCTGCCCAAAAAACGGTCCAAGAATCGCAAATCGCTACTTTGAGCCTCAATGAAACAAAAACGCTTCTTCAGATCAATCTGATCAAAGCACTGGGTGGCGGATACACAGAGGATACCAATGCGAGCCGTTAATTATGCTGTGAATGTATTTCAACCCCTCCTGTGGCGACGTGCATTCAATGAGTGGCTGAGTATAGATGCTCCGATTTTGATCTACATGCTCAAAGCGACGGTTGCAGGATTGAGTGCGCTTTGGATCTCGATGAAGCTCAACCTTCCTGATCCGAGAACGGCTATTTTTACGGTGTTTATCGTGATGCAACCGCAAAGCGGGTTGGTTTTCTCGAAAAGCTATTATCGTGTCGTCGGTACGATGGTCGGGGTGGGGATGTCGCTGCTTATGATGGGTTTCTTTGCTCAGGATCCGCTGTGGTTCATAGGTTTTTTTGCCCTTTGGATCGGTCTTTGTACCGCAGCAGGATTTAAATACCGTAATTTTCAATCGTATGGATTTGTATTGGCTGGGTATACCCTCTGCATTGTAGCGCTTCCTGTGATCGAAACTCCGTTGGAGATATTTGACATTGCGGTATCGCGTTTTTCGGAAGTGGTGGTGGGGATTATGTGTGCTACGATTATCAGTGACATCATTTTTCCGCGTCATCTCTCCGATTCGCTTCTCACCGCTGAGCGGGAGCGTTTCGGCAACATCCTCACCACTCTCGCCGATCCCAAAGCGGTATTTGCGGCATTTGATGAGACCAACCCAGCCGTATCACGCTTTTCGAGCGGTGTCGTCGGGCTAAATGCGGTGCGGATCAACAGTGCGTATGAAAGCGGAAGCGACCAAAAAGAGCGTCAGCATTACAGCCATCTCAATCATGAATATATGAACCTCTCCACCACGTTCCACTCTCTCAAAAGCATGGTTGCCGCCATCAAAGAAAACGAACGGCATGAACTATTAGCGGCATTGGAATACCTCTATGAACCGATTGCATTCGCTTTGCAGACACGCCCGAATACGGTTGTCGATCCAGAGGATTTGAATCATGTCGTCGGAAAGTTGTTAGAAGCCAAAACGTGTGTTCAGGAACGCTATGAGCAAAAACGGCATGAAGATGACACCTATATCTCCGCAGGTTACCTGATAATACGGCTTTTAAACGAACTACATAACCACTGTGTCACCTATCTCTCCTTGCTGAAACATCGCCTTTCGGGCGATGCAAACAAAGAGCTGAGCCGAACCGTCCGTTTTGCGACCCATACCGATAATGTTCTGGTCGCGTTGGCGGCTTTGCGCGGGAGCGGAGTACTGCTTCTCACCATGATGTTTTGGATATGGACGGCATGGCCGTACGCGACACTGACGATTACGATGGCGGTGGTCATCGGATTGTTGCTCGGAACTTTGCCCAGCCCGATTGACGGAGTCAAGGATTTTTTTAAAGGTTCTGTTCTTGCGCTCGGTTTTGCCGCTGTGTATGATTTTTTGCTTATACCGGCGTACACGTCTGATCTTCTGACTTTGGGAATTTTTCTTGCTCCAGTTTTAGCATTCGTCGGATGGATGACGACACGGCCTAAGTTAGCGATTTTTTCGTTCGGTTTTGTCTTTATGTTTATGAGTCAGTGTGCGCTTGACCCACTGTATAAGATTGACCCTACCAAATTTTTGGAGAGCTCTCTGGCGGCATTGATCGGTGTAATCTTCGGCGGCATGGCCTATTTACTCGTCAATTTTTGGTCGTGTTCCTTGACACAGCAACGGGTCTCTAAGATCCTTCGACGGCAGATCATGCGGGTGTGTGAAGGGGAATTAACGATAGAGAGAGGTGCATTGGAGAGTACCGGACGGGATTTGGTGCAGCAGTTTTCGACACAGGGGCGGCTCAATATGCGTTCCAGCCGTTTGGTGTTTGAATGGCTTTTGGCGACGCTCGAAATCGGACGCGCGATTTTAATGATACGTCGGAGTTTGAAACGGCTTCAAGAAGATTTTCATTCGATTCATCTCACGATTGCGTTGGAATCGATAAAGAGCTATTTTGAATCGCCCCAAGATTCAGCGCGTGAAACGTTATTGAACCGATTGGATGCTGCGCTCATTGTTCTTCGCAGCGGTACATTCCCCAGTGAAAAAGCTCAGTTAAAACGGTATGAGACCCTTATCATTGAATTTTCGTTGATTCGTACGATCATTTTTAATTCGACGACATTCCCTCTGATGAAGGAGGACTCATGCCGCTAGATATAACGCTTTTCGGGATCCAAATGCCGACTCTATTGCCGATTTTTGCATTCAGTGCCGTGTTGCAGATTTTAGTTGATCGGATCATGTCGGATACCGGATTTTACACCTATGTATGGCATCCGGGGCTGTTTCGGACGGCGATATTCGTCTGTTTGTTTACGATACCGTGTTTACTGATTTATCGCTAAGGAAATTACCATGAATAAAAATACCAAACTTGCCAAACTTTTCCGTTTTGCCATCACCTTTGCGGTTGTTTCTCTCGCCGTATTTTTAGGGATGATGTTATGGGACAACTACATGAACAGTGCGTGGACGCGTGATGGTCGTGTCCGTGCCGATGTCGTGATGATCGCGCCAGATGTCGGGGGACTGGTGAATCATGTCGCTGTCGTCGATAATCAGTTTGTTCATAAAGGTGATTTGCTCTATCAAATCGATGACGTCCGTTTTCACCATGCACTTACCGCAGCTATTGCGATTGCTCAAACGTGCAAAGCCGAATATGAGATGAAAAAACATCAATCTTCTCGACGAAATGCTGCGGATGATGAGGTTGTATCTGCGGAAAGTCGTGATGATGCTTCGTATGATGCTCAGATTGCCAGAGCGAAATATGAAGAGGCGATGGCACAGGTTGAGACTGCAAAACTCAATGTCGAACGTTCCTCTGTTCGTGCTTCAACTGATGGGTGGGTGTCGAATCTCCTCCTGCGCAAAGGGGACTATGTCCAAGCGGGCGAGAAACGCCTCGCTCTCATTACCGGTGGATCGTTTTGGGTGTATGGTTATTTTGAGGAACATAAACTCTCACTGATCCACATCGGAGATCAAGCACAGATGAAGATGTTAGGAACCAAATATGTGATGAAGGGTCATGTGGAGAGTATCGCACGAGGGATTGCGGATAGAGATAACACGACGGATGGGCGTTTATTGGCGAACGTTAATCCGATTTTTACGTGGGTGCGATTGGCTCAGCGTGTTCCGGTTCGGATTCATATCGATGAGGTGCCACAAGGGCTGAACCTCAGTGCGGGAATGACCTGCTCGGTGAGTATTCTTCCGAAACAATCCGATCAAAGGAGTGCCCATAAGCAATAAGAGAGATACGCTTATCGATAGTATAAAAAAATTAAAAAACAAGGAAATACAATGACGAAAAAGGCAGCGGGATTAATACTGGTAGGAGTGCTAAGTGCGGGTTTTGCCGATACGCTATCCGAGGGTAAAGCGGCATTGGATCAAAAGCGCTATACCGATGCTCTTAGTGCATTTACTCAATCGTGTGAGAGTGGGAATGCTAAGGGGTGCTTGAGTCTGGGAAGCATGTATGAAAACGGGATCGGCACAGCACAAAACAAATACAAAGCTTCAACGCTCTACGCACAAGCATGTCGCGCTAAAGAAGCGCTTGGGTGTGCCAATATGGCACTCTCTTACGATACTCCTTGAGGGGAAGGGAAATAACCATGAAACGATATTATGCCGCGTTGAGCTTGAGTCTGTATTTGATCGGAAACAGTGCATCGGCAGCGGTAGTGGTGAGTGTCAATGATGATGAGATCACCACAGAAGAGGTGAACAAAGTATTGATGGAAGGGACTCAAGGGCATTTTGACTCGCTTCCTCCCGACAAACAAAATGAATTGCGTCATCGGATTATCGAGGGGATGATTGCCCAAGAACTCGTGTACGATGATGCTCAAAAAACAGGGGTGCTTGATTCCAAAGAGTATAAGCAAGAATTAGAAGCTTTGCTCAGTCGTCTAAAGATGCAACTCGTGGCAAAGTTGTGGGAACAAGAGCAGTTTGAAGCAATCAAAGTGGATACCAAAGAAGTCAAAAATTATTATGATGCGAATCCGAATGAATTTATCGATAAAGAGAAAATTCATGCTCGCCATATTTTAGTCAAAAGCAAAGCTGAGGCCGAGTCGATCATTGCTGTTTTGAAACCACTGAGCGGGGAAAAACTTAAAAGTGAGTTTATGGCTCAGGCGAGATCAAAATCAATTGGTCCCAGTGCCGCCAGAGGGGGTGATTTGGGATATTTTCCACGTGGTCAGATGATTCCTGCCTTTAACGATGCGGCATTTGCTTTGAGAGTAGGAAGTATTTCATACGTCCCTGTACAAAGCCAATTCGGCTACCATGTCATTTATATCGAAGATCGAAAAGCTGCAAAAAAAATGGGATATGATATGGTAAAAAATATTATAGAACAACATTTGAAAATGGATAAGTTTAAAGTGGTCATGGAGAAAAAAATGGCAGCATTGCATGAAAAGGCAAAAATAACTTACTCTAAATAAAATTATATAATTGCTAATTCAACAATCAACAAAGAAGCCCGAACAGAGGCTTTAAAAGATTTCATTTTCTCTTGAGTGATAATGGCCATGGCCATTTCACGCTCTTTTTTAATACGAGCAAACAAAGAGGCACTCGGAAAATCACGCGCTT
>NZ_JAQTUH010000035.1 GCF_028710345.1 Sulfuricurvum sp.
CTTAGACGAAGCTCTACCAATAACTCACTGCGAGCTGCTGTAGGAAAAAACTGTTGTTGAACCAATGTCATCCCTGCTCCGGCAAGAGCAAAAAGGGCAATGGTAGATCCAAGAACCCACCAGCGTCGTGTTATACTCCAGTTAATTAATTGTCGAAATTTATGATACATCGGCTTGTCATAAGGATCATGCTCTTGTTCTGATGAAAGAGTATCATAGTGCGGCAACATCTTCATCCCAAGGTATGGGGTAAAGATGACAGCTACGATCCAAGACGCTAAAAGAGCTACCCCGACTACCCAAAATATCCCTCCGGCATACTCGCCGGCAAGTGACTTGGCAAAACCTACCGGCATAAAGCCGGCTACCGTAACCAACGTTCCGGTAAGCATTGGAAAAGCCGTTGAGCTATAGGCAAACGTAGCCGCACTCAAACGATCCCACCCCTCTTCGAGTTTGACGGTCATCATTTCAACCGCGATAATCGCATCATCGACCAACAGTCCCAATGCGATGATCAAGGCACCCAGAGAAATACGATCCAAGTTCCACCCCGCAGCATACATAATCATCGAAACGATCCCTAATACAAGAGGGATAGAGGCCGCAACAACGATACCCGTTCGCCATCCGAGTGAGACAAAAGAGACAATCAAAACAATAATCAAGGCTTCAAGAAATGATTTCTCAAATTCCCATACCGATTCCTCTACGATTTTAGGCTGATCCGCATATTTCTCGACTTCAACACCTATAGGCAATTCACCTTTAATGACCGCCATTTGTGCATCTAAATCAGAACCGAGTTTCAGAATATCACCGTTTTGTTTCATAATCACGCCGATGGCTACCGTTTGCTCTGCATTATGCCGAATGGTAAAGCTTTGCGGATCTTCATAACCGGTACGTACGGTGGCTACATCGGAGAGTTTGAGCAGTTTGCCGCCAATCTGGATACTGACATTTGCCACATCTTTTACGTTGTGCAATACGCCGTCAATTCGGATATGCACCCGATCATTTGCCGTATCGATCGCGCCGGATGGTGTCACCATGTTTTGTGCGGATAATGCATCCATGATAACATCAGGAGAGATACCCATTGCCGCAAGACGGTGGGTAGAAAGCTCTACAAAAATGCGTTCGGGCTGCTTACCGAGAATATCCACTTTTTTGACGCCTGTTACACTTTGCAACTGACGTTTAATCTCCTCGGCAGTATCACCGAGCTCAGCCATCGTTAGATCAGACGCTTTTACGGCGTATAAAACACTGTAGACATCATTGAACTCATCATTGAAAAAAGGTCCTCGTACTCCGGAGGGAAACTCACGACTAATATCAGAAATCTTCTTACGAGCCTGATACCAAGATTCATCCAAGTTTTTTCTACCGATTCCCCCTTTAACACGTACCTCAATCGCTCCGAAACCTTGGCGTGAGTACGATTTAACATAGTCAATATATTCAAGTTCCTGAAGTTTGCGCTCAATGCGGTTTAGTACTTGATTCTGAACTTCCTTAGCCGTTGCACCGGGCCACGCGACTACGATGCTCATCGTCGGAACATTAAAGTTGGGATCTTCCGACCTTCCAAGCTTGGTGAACGATACAATACCGGCAATCAAAACGGCAATAATCAAAAAAAGGACCATCGGACGATGTGTTACCGCCCATTCGGATAGGTTAAAATCCTTCATAAGGTACCTCTGGTCTCAAGATTTCCATTGATACGTTCGATTGGACGAATCTTCATAGAAGCGTCAAGTTTTTGAGCCCCTACCGTAACAATACGAGCTCCCTCATTCAAACCGCGAACACGAACGCTATCCGTACCATGGCTTAAAACACTCACTTTTACAAACGAGAGGGCATTTCCGGTACTATTTACAACCCACACACCGGGTGTATTATTCGTTTTAATAAGTGCGCTCAAAGGGACGTTCACCCCTTCATCGCTTGAGGGAAGAGATAACTGAAGCTGTGCCGTACTACCCAAAGAGATTCCGTTCAAAATCGCACTGGATTCCGCTGTAGGTGCATAGCGTGCACGGAAAGTTTTTCCTTGCATGGAAGCGATCGGGGATAGCTCTCGAAGATGCAGAGATAGCGATGTTTTAGGATCGCTCCATGATTGTGCTTTTGCGCTATATTGTTTGGCTTTACTCACAATATCTTCGGGTAAATCAACCACCACTTCACGCTCACCCTCTTTTGCGAGAGAGATAACGCTTTGCCCCTCCGCTACGACTTGTCCGACCTCCATACGCATTGCCGTAACGACACCGTCGTACGGTGCGAGAAGTGTCGCGTAAGAATTTCTATTTTTTGCAAGTTCAAGCTGCTGGCGTGCTTGTTCCACACGTGTTTTAGCAGCGTCGGCACGAGCTTTTTGGCGTTCTACATCAGCGGTTCCCATTGCTCCATCACCTGCCAATCGGCCGAATCTGCCCTCATCCGATTCAGCCTGAGTCGCATCAATGAGCGCAGCTTTATATTGCGCATTGGCAATACCCATTGCAAGATCATAATCCGCAATGTCCAACTCAGCCAACGGTTGACCGCGACTAACTTTATCCCCGATGTTGACCAAACGTTTTATCACTTTACCTCCGGTACGAAAGCCGAGATCGCTCTCAAAGCGTGCACCAACCGTTGCAGTTAGCCATCGCTCTTCCATTCCGTTGGATTGATGGATTGTCGAGACATATACGGGTGTAGGTAATACTTCGTGTTCCGCCTTTGGCTTGCTGCATCCGCCAAGGGTTATGGCCCCGACAATAACTAGGTTGATAGGAATGATGTATTGAGTCATTTTATTCATTGGTAGATACCTTTATTGGATTTTTGTGTTCAGATGACCAGCCTCCGCCTAAAGCTTTATAAAGCTGTACATCCGACAATAGTCGTTGTAATCCATGCTCATTTAGGGCTATTTTATTAACTAAAACCCCTCGCTGCATATCAAGCAGCGGCAACTTATCAATTTGCCCTTCACGATAAAGTGATTGCGCTGCTTTAAGCGCGTGAGATTCTCTGCTCAGGGCGGATTTGACCTTTTCACCGCGTTTGATCTCCTCAGATTGCACGACAAGAGAGTCTTCAACCTCTTTGAGTGCTGTTAAAACCGCTTTTTGCCACGCGATAAGCGCTTCATTTTCCTGAGCGCTTTGTGCATCTATCCCTGCTTGAATCCGTCCTGCATTGAAAATCGGCATGACAAAAGCCGCCGCCACGTTTGAAAATGATACCTGTGCCAAATCAAGTCCGTTAATACGGAAGTCTTGGCGACCGACAAGAGCATTGACAAAAAGCTTCGGCCATGTCTGAGATTGTGCCTCTTTCGAACGTAATGATTCGGCACTGTAGTGCGATTCGGCGGCCATTAAATCCGGACGTCTCCGTAATAAATCACTCGGTTGAGAAACCCCTATGGTTTGCGACTCTGGCCAAAAATACGCATCTACTTCCGAAACGGCAAAATTTGATGGGTTCTCCCCCACCAAAACAGCAATCTGACTTTGCAAGGTTGCAACCCATACTCGTAGTTGCGGTATCTGAGCATCCAGCGTATCGGCCTCTGCCTCTGCTCTATCCACATCAAACTGACTTGATTGCCCCTGCGCATAGCGTTTGGAAACGACATACGCACTTTCATGTTGCGTCGCAGCCAATGCCTCTACCAATTTGAGCCGTTCTTGTACCGCACGCAAAGTAAAATAGTTGCGTGCGATTTCACTGCTTATCACCAGCTGTGCGCCAACAACACCATACTCGGCAGCCCTAGCATCGGATTCTGCCGCACTTTTTGCTGCACGCAATCCTCCGCCGATGTCAATCTCCCAATCTATCCCCAAACCAATCCTGTACGCTCGAACATCAGGCAATCCCTGTTTCACTGCTTGCGGAAATCCGCTGTGTGATTTCGAAGCTGACGCTTCAAGATTTACCGTAGGCAAAAGACGTGAAGCCTGTACATCTCGCAGTGCATTCGCCGCAGTGATACGTGTCATTGCACTGCGTACGTCATGATTGTTTTCAAGACCTTTTTCGATGAGTGCCGTTAAAACCGGATCGTTGAAACTCTTCCACCACGCTATCTCATCGGAGGCTATTTTTTCAGCTTCCGCATAATGGTACGTTGCTGAAAGAGAGGTCTCAAGCTTCGGGGGAGAAGCTACAGGTGTCGCACATCCTGATAGTAGATATATCGAAGCGATAGAAAACCAAATCACATATGGTGGTAAAAACGTTTTTTGCATAAAATTCCCCTCACAAATATAGGGGAATTTTACTCGCTACTTATAGCGTTGTCATTCGCATTTGTTCATCTTTTTCAATCGGCTCAAATGCTGAGGGGTGATCCCCAAATACGAAGCAATATGGTACTGCGGTACTTTATCCAGCAGATACGGAGTCGTTTCTAAAAACTGTGCAAATCGTGTCTCCGCATTCATAACTAACTGAGAGAAAAACTTCTGATGCACTAGCGAATAGGCCAAATCACTGGAACGACGCATAAATTCCGACCACTTCAAATCGTGTGCACACAAATAATCTTTCTCCTCTTTTTTCATAATCTGAAACGTACAGTCGGTGATTGCCTCAAAATGGAGTTTCGAAGGAGTTTGGCATAAGTAGCTATCATAATCAAATACCACCAGATTCGTCAAATGGGAATTTTCATCGTTGAAATAGATATACCACGTCGTATCCTTGCCGTTTTCATCGATATAGTACCCGCGTGCGATACCCGATTCGAGGAAATAGATAGCATCGTGGATATGCTCCGCGTAGTGAATCATTTCCCCTTTTTGAAAATACTTTTGACGCAACATTTGGGTAAGCAATTCAACTTCACTACTACTCAAATCGATATTAATGGTCAAAAATTTCAGTAATTTCAATTTACTTTTTTCCAGCCATTTTGATATAAATATGAAGGATATCCAGCGCTGCAGGGGTCATTCCCGAAATCTGCGATGCCGCTTGCAAGGTCGGCGGGTTAAACGTATTGAGCTTGCTCACGATCTCATTCGAGAGTCCTGACACAGATGCGAAATCGAAATTCTCAGGGATGGCGATATGGAGCATTTTAGACATCCGCTCGATGTCATCGCTTTGTTTCTCCACATAACGGGCGTATTTCGCTTCGATCAAAATTTGCTCTTGGATATAGGGATCGAGTTCTGCGAAACTCGGAATCAGCTTCACTAACTTATCCAAATCAAAACTTTTGCGGGAGACCAACTGTGTCG
>NZ_JAQTUH010000036.1 GCF_028710345.1 Sulfuricurvum sp.
AACTCTACCGTTTTTAAAAATATGGGAAGTCTCACCGATAATCTGCAATCGCTTCTTAAAGAGCTAAAAACTTCTCCCGATCTCTCCCCTAAAATCACTGTATTGGAAACGTTTTTAAAAAATGCCACAACCATGGACGGCCCTACACTTAAAAATCAAATCGCCAACAGCGGTGTTTTTATGGAGTCCAAATTCGCCACAGCCTTACAAAAGATACCCGATCTGACCCAAACACTGGAGCAGCTTCGCACTCTTCTCACACAAAGCCCTCAGAATGACGCAAAAGTCCTTCAAAAACAGATCTCGACCCTTTTGGATAGCCAAATCCTCCCAACGTCGTCACAAAACCTGCAAAGTGCCCTCACCCTCACCGAAACACTGAAAAAAGTATCTGACAATCTCCACACACTGCTTTCGAAAAGTGATCCCCTATACTCCAAAGAGGTATCTGTTCTAGCCCAAAAGCTCGATCAACTCAGTGCCGTGCAGGAGATAAAGACGACCCTCTCACAACTCTACGGAATCCTCTTAGGCAGCAATACCGCTGACACGAATACTCTGCTTGATTCCATCGAAAAACTGCTCAAAAATTTGAACGATACCCCTACTGAAGAGTTGAAAACATTTACCCAGAATCTCAAAAGTACCATCAACGAAGGAAATATCACAAAAGAGCTCTCCGCGATCATCACGAAACTGGACGAATTCACCAATCCCAAAGCACTGGTCACAGAAACGTTGTTAAAAGAATCGATGGAAAGTGATCTGAAATCCAATCTCCTCTCTCTGCATGAGGATCTCACCCAATCCAGTGATCCAAATGCTCCGAAACTGCTGGAACAAACCGACAAGCTCTTAGCCCAAATCGATTATCATCAGATAACCTCCTATCTCGGATCGTCAAATTCCATCTATATCCCTTTTGCATGGGATCAGCTCGAAGAGGGTTCTATGGCGTTTAAAAAAACCGCAGATAAAAAGTTTTACTGCGAAATCAATCTCCGTCTAAAAGAGTACGGAGAGCTGAATCTGATGATGGCACTGTATGATGGAAACCAGCTGGAGATACAGGCCCACACCGAAAAACTGGAGCTCAAGACACTTATCCATGATAATATCGGCACTCTACGCTCTTTGCTCATCGATGCCGGATTAACCCCCAGAGCGATACGGATTTTTGAAATGAAAGAGGCGCTATCACCGTTAAAAGAGACCTACGGCAGCGACACAAACGGTTCCGATCTGGGATTTGAGGTGAAAGTATGAAAAAAGCCGTCGCGATGCGCTATGATCCGGCGAAAGAGAATGCTCCGCGCGTCGTTGCAAAAGGGCAAGGGGTCACTGCCGAAAACATTATTAAAATCGCAGAACTTCACAACCTACCGATCAAAAAAGATGAAGATTTAGTGGAGATGTTGAGCAAAGTGGAGTTAGACCGCGAAGTTCCTGAGAAACTCTACCTCGCAGTGGCGGAAGTGTTTAGTTTTATCTACAAAATCACGAATAAAGATAATTTACATAAAGCCTAATTGCTCTAGATTCGTATTTCTTTTTAATTAAATATATTCCTAAACGAAGAAATAAAATTGACAAAGCTAAAAAACAAAATGCCCAATAAGAAAATGCCTCATGTAATAAAATGCCAGTTAAAATACAATTGATCATAAGCGATAAAATCGTAATACCGATAGCCTTTGTTTCATCTACATACCGCTCAGTTTTTTGGCTTTTTCCAAGTATCTGATAAAGAATATAATCCGTCAGAAAGGCATCATTTTCATCTGGTATATCTTTTTCTTCTCTTAGTTTCTTTTTAACTTTATTCCGAAGATCCTGAAAATCTTGTGCTATAGAATAATTACCTTTAATAAAATTATCAAATACTGCTTGTTGTAATATACTCAAAAAATAGCTGAGACCGATAAATAATATACCATATCCATAAAGTTCCATATCTTTAGGAAATTTTGGAAAAACCTCTACAGATGTCATTGCCGTATCATATAAACTTCCAAAAAACATATACAAAACTATATAAAAAAACAAAAAAGTTACCGATGGCAAAACTGCTCGTTTAATGAAACCTTCAAATCGCTCAAAAATGAGCTTAACAATTTCCGACATAACTCTCCTTAAATATATTTATCCCAAATTTTCGAATATCTTCGAGCCAATCGTCTGCCTCTTTTTTGGTACATCCGAATCGCTCCACTGCAACCCGTCGCAGTGTCTCAAATTCGTTTTGTATAGAGGTCACAAAAATAGCAGGATCATCACTATTGATCGTCACGGATGCGACACCTTGGCGTAATCCATATTGATTATATATTCCCCCTTTTTCTAAAAAACTTGGCTTCGGAGGATAAAACCGAAATATTGGATGATTGGAATAAGCTGACATCGTCGAAGTAAAAATATTTGATGAAGGATTTGTCTCGAATATAATCCCTGCTCTGGCATATTTGTCAATCAAATAGTCTTGGAGCATTTCGTAAATCTTTAAAACTTCCTCATCGATTCGTTTTTTCTCGATTTGAATCGCTTCGTTTGATTTATTACGTACCTGATTGCATCCATGATAACGTTCAAATATCTCTATAGCCTTTTCGTTTTTCATATTTTCCAATACACTTTTAGAATAGGTATCATAAAGCTGTTTTTCATTACGTGTATGAGCGAAATAAGTTAAAGGACAATTTTTTCGATATTCCCATGCCTGATACATATCACTGACACTTGCACCTGCTACACTGCCGTACACTTCGCGAAATACCTGCATCGCTTCATCTTCTATTTTGAGAATATAACGGGTTAGATAGGAATTTTCTGCTTTTATCTCTTTGAGCACTCCGCTAAGCCAGACAAGATTATCTAGATGCTCTCCACGTGTCAAAAAAACTCTTTGTTTCGTTGCTAACCAATCGCTCGGATGAATCCCCAGACTCAATGCATGTCCGATCCGATCTCCATTTCCCATCCCGAAATATTCGACACACTCAGCAACTGATCTCATTCCGCTAACGATATGATTAAAATCTTCTCCCGCGTGTGCGGTAATGATCAATCTTGGATGATGTTTTAACGTACCATAAACTGCAATAGGATTTTTAATACTTTTCGGTTGTGCACGAAGATATCGAAAAAATGGAGCAAATACTTCAGGCGGCGTATGGGTCTCTTTTCCCACAGCATCAATCGCAACCACCAAAGAGGAGAGATCAATCGTTTTGCCTTTCAAAGTGCACTTTTCGACAAAAGCTCGTTTAGCATCATGTTTAAGAAGGAGTTTATACGAATCCACATTTTTATAGATAGCATTGCGTAAAAAATCATCTAATGCAAGGGCTTCTTGTTTCAGATGGCGGCGTTTTTGTCCAAAACTCGGTTGAACCATATCCATCAAACTATAATTTTTTTTCTTTTTTTCACGCCCTTTATTGGATGACAAACCAAAATTGAAAATGACATCTTGATCTTTCTTGGCAGATTCGAATATATATCGCATATGTCCAACTGTCTCTGCGATCGTGAAGCTATCACTTCTAATCCCCATTTTTGCATGGAGATAATTAGTACCGCTATTAATGATCCCAGAAGCGATATTGTGTCCGTTGCGCTTGTCCACTTGACGGATATCCGCTCCACTGTATTCGCTGAAATGGGAAAGTCCTATGTTTTGTGACATCACCATATAAGAACGGAGAATATTAGTTGCTTGTAAATATAATTTTATGCAATAGCGTAACGTAGAATCTTTGTCATTCAAAAAAAGATAGAACATAAGTACACTCTCAATCAAATGTGCTTTATCGTACTGACGACGTCGATAATAATCAACAAGACGAGAGAGTAATGCACCATAACTATTTTTTGGAAAAAATGGAAATAATTTCACTGCTTTGGACAATGATGCCAAGGTTGTCTGTATGTGCACCGATCCCTTCCGATTCATAAAAAGAGTTTTATGGAGATTTTCTCTCAAATACTCACTACGCTGATTGACGATCGAACCATAGACGAAATCGAGAGAAATACGAGCGATATCGATCACCTGCCCAATCGAATACGTGCCGTTATTGAGATAGCTGAACTCGTTGATTCTCGGTTGTTCTCGTAAATACGAGTCTGTGTAAAAAGCTTCTTTTGTCTCACGATTCATCAAACGCATCAGATTAAACGGTGAATACCCAGCCCCTTTGAGATGGATATGATTATCGGCATATTCAGTATTTTTCCGTACCCGAAGACCTAACGGCGTCGCCATATCGATGATCGCATCCAAATCACGAAGCTCTATACGGTCATCATACAAAAGTTTCGCCAGCTTATAGCCGATCAAATGAGAGGGAGAAATTTTGGTGATGAGGGAGATATACTCTTCGAGAAATTCATCTTGCGGATAAATTTTACTCCCGTCGATCACCAATAGTCGATCAAAAAGCGGTTCTAAAAAATCAAACTCATAATTAATCCCCTCTTCCGTACTTTCACGAATCGTCTGCTGTTCGATCGAGAGTTCGATGTCATCCAATCGGTGAGCATTGGGATAAAAATCCCGTACACCATCGATAAGAGGTTTAAATATCTCATTTCGGATATTTTTTTTTCCATTTATCAATGTTTGGACGAGATCATGAAAAATCTTATCACTTCGGAGCAATACGATATGGGGCAGATGATCCAGTGCATTAAAAAGCATATTTACCGGCTCATATTCTCTTTAAAGATTTGTATCCAGCGTTCTGCTTTTTGATCTCCTTTTGCCCATCTCTCCAACTGGTTAAAATCCCAATTCGCATCAATTTGTTGATAGTTTTTAATCCACCGGTTCACAACTTCATCTGTTCTTGTCGTCTTAATTTTATTACCCAATATCATCAGCATTTCAAAAATCTTTTTAGCCGATATATCCTCTATATTTGATTCAAAAGCTTGAATCAATTTTGGATCCATTTTTTTATTTTTGATCAGAGAGATTTCAAAAATTTCCAAATACGCATCTGCATCTGTTGGATTGATCTCGATCGCTTTTTGGTACGCTTCGATCGCTCGATCATATTTCCCTTTATTATGATATGCAATCCCCATATTGAAATACGCAGCAGCATATTTCGGGTTGATCTCGATCGCCTTTTGGTACGCTTCGATCGCTAAATCATGTTCCTCTTTATTACCGTATACAATCCCCATATTGAAGAATGCACGATCATATTTCGGATTGATCTCCACCGCCTTTTGGAACGCT
>NZ_JAQTUH010000037.1 GCF_028710345.1 Sulfuricurvum sp.
ATTCGTCATTGATCGTCTCACTGAAGCAATTCGTCTTCCAAAACGGGATGTTGGACCTGCTCCTGAAACAATTTCAGAAAGTGAAAGTATGATAGATGGTGTTGGAAAACAAGCTGACCGTATTATCACAATACTAAAAGTTTGGAAACTCTTAGAGAGAAATTTTTAATTCCGTTCCATTTATGGCACAATATCGCCATGAATGAAATACACTTTTACAATCGCCGCGCTAAACTCCTCGACCTTATGGAAGAGGGGATAGCAATCCTTACCTCTGCACCCATTCAAACCCGTTCCAACGATACTGAATACTCTTACCGTCAAAACAGCGATTTCTATTATCTTTGCGGATTTAATGAAGACAATGCCGTATTGGTACTGATCAAAACTCCCAATGCATCGAAAACGATCCTTTTTGTTGAAGCACATAATGCCGAGCACGCCTTATGGAACGGTGCGCGGTTAGGTATCGAGGGGGCACGCAAACGATTTAGTGTTGATGAAATACGCGATATAGCAGACTATACGAAGGATATAAAAGAGCTTTTACGTGAACATATCAACCTCTATATTGATCTCTATCATGATTCAGCACGTCTCAATGAAGCCAAATCAGCCGCACAATCGCTCCATAGCACGCGCGGTGTCAAACGCCATATCCGCTCCATACTCGATGTCACCTATCTGATCCGATCCCTGCGCCTTATCAAAACTTCCGAAGAGATCGATGCGATACGTCGCGCGGTTGAGATCACGGCGGAGGCACACCATGTAGCGATGCGCGTATGTCGATCTGGAATGAGAGAGTATCAGCTCCAAGCTTCGATGAGTTACGTGTTTTTGAATAGCGGAGCGAGCGCAGAAGCGTATGGTGCTATTGTCGCGGGTGGTAATAATGCCAACACTCTCCATTATGTCGATAACCGCGATGAGCTTCGTGAGGGTGATTTAGTCCTTATCGATGCGGCGTGCGAGTGGGAACTCTACGCGAGCGATATTACTCGCACGTTTCCCATCAACGGAAAATTCAGCGAAGCTCAGAGTGAAGTCTATAATGCCGTTTTGGATGTACAGCTCCGTGTGATCGATGCGATCAAACCGGGGGTCAAACGCGACTGGCTTCAAACCTATAGCGAAGAGCTGTTATGTGACGCATTGATCGCTTTGGGAATATTGAGTGGTAAACGAGAAGCGCTGATGGAAGCCAAAGAGCATAAAAAATACGCTCCGCACGGGATAGGGCACTGGATGGGTCTGGACGTACATGATCCGTGTCCGTATGTGGATGAGACGGGAGAGTCGTTAGCATTTGAGGCAGGGATGGTGATGACGATCGAACCTGGGCTGTACCTTCGCGCGGATGATGAGTCGGTTCCGGCACGGTATCGTGGCATCGGTATCCGCATCGAGGATAATATTCTCGTCACAGAAACAGGATACGAGAACCTATCTTCTATGATTGCGAAGAGTGTGGAGGAGATTGAAGCTGTATGTAATCAGTTATAGCTATAACTCCATCCGCTGAGACCGTCCTTCGCCTCTTTGAAACCTTCCGAATCCCCTAAAAAATCGATAATGTGGAGCAGTTTCCACGGGATGGTATTGGCTTCGGCATTGTCGATGATATGACGTGGCATTGGAGTCTCTTGAGTCGTTAGGGCAAAGGCGATTCGTTCACGGTTGCTTAAAACATGACTCGTTGCAGTGATGGTGTATTCACGACAAAATTTTTCTAAAATGAGCGGTTTTACCTCTTCGGGGATTACATCGGCCGTATTGAGGATGATCGTAAAATGGATCGGATGACCTTCCGCCATCATAGAGGGTCCCGCCATCATGATGAACTCTACCCCCTCCAAATGGCGTGCAATTTCGCTTTGAGATAGGTAGCTGTGAACTTTGAGTGGTTGCATCTCCTGCATTAGAGCTTTCCTTGGAGTATTTTAGTAATGAGAGTAGTCATTCCGATGTGGAGATTGTAGTTGGTGGTGGGAAAATCGACCATTTCGTTTTCGAGGTTAACGCTATAACTGCTGAGATATTTCCCTAGACGCTCCAAATCGATGGGTTGATAGGTATCGGTATGAATTTTAGTACGTGTGAGTTTTCCGAGATGGTTGCTTTTGGCGAGGGTAAAAGCGAGAGTTTTGAGGCTGTAGAGATCGCACCATCGCAAAAAAAGTTCACGCGTGAGTTCACTATGACCCTTCCCCTCGGGATCAAAGAGGAGATGCTGTTCACGTAAGGGGATCAAAACGCTGAGAATCGCTTCACACAGCGGGAGACTTTTTTGGCGCCAAAAAGGGGCTTCATCGCTCTGATCCAGTCCGGTAGATATTGCACCGAGAATAGCGGAGGGTTCACCCGATTTGAGCAGGGACTCCATAGAATGTAAAATCATAAGTACCTCTCTATATTTGGGTGCAACTTTAACCTTTTTTGTATAATACGTGTATTAACAATAGGAGATTATATGTTGGATAAAGGATGGATAACAAATTTTGTTTCATTAGGGTTAGTCGGTATATCATACACAGTGGAAGGGATAGCAGGTTCGGCATTGCGTTCGGCGGGATTATTTGCCCTCTCCGGTGCAGTGACGAATCAGCTGGCAATCCACATGCTGTTCGAAAAAGTACCGTTTTTGTACGGTTCGGGAATCATTCTTGATCGGTTTGAATCGATACGCGAAGCACTTAAAACCCTTATCATGGAGCAGTTCTTTACTCCTGAAAAGATTGAAAGCTTTGTCGCTTCCCAAGAAAAATCAATCGATTTATCGCCGATTATCGAAGAGACCGATTTTAACCCCGCGTACGAGGCACTGGTAAAAAGTGTCATGGAATCACCGATGGGGGGAATGCTGGGGATGTTCGGAGGGGAAGCGCTAATCGCTAAACTCAAAGAGCCGTTTTTGGAAAAAATCAAACTCTCCACCATCGAAATCGCACAAAGCGAATCATTTATGAATGCCCTCAATACCCATCTGCATCAGGGAAGCGGAGATTTGAGCGGTAATATCGAATCGATTGTGGAGTCACGCCTAACTGAGCTCACTCCGGTGATGATTAAAGAGATGATTCACACGCTGATCAAAGAGCATTTAGGATGGCTCGTTGTGTGGGGCGGAGTGTTTGGTGGATTGATCGGATTGCTGGGAGTATTTATTATCTAAATGAATTTACTTAAAAGACTTGACAATAAGTGACTCAAAGTATTATAATTCTTGTAACTCAATTTAGGAGAATTTTATGTCAACCAATATTTTTGAAAAACTAACTCATCAAATGACCGAGATGATCGAGTCGTCGATATCTCTGGCTCTGCACAATAAAAATAGCGAAGTCGAACCGATCCATTTTCTCTGGGCATTGCTCGCCAATAGCAACTCGCCGCTTAATCAAATGCTCAACAAAATGAGTATCGATAAAACGGCGATTGAACTCGATGTCAAAAGTGCCGCCTCGAAACTCCCAAGTGCATCATCCGTGACCAAAGAGAGTATCCGCCTCTCGCGAAACTTTGCCCATTCGCTTGAAGTGAGTGCGGGAGAGATGGCAAAAAACGGCGATAGCTTTTTGGCGATTGATACCTATGTGATTGCCAACCTCCAAAACGATCCTTTTAAAGGTATTTTGGGCAAATACATCGATTTACGTGAACTCGCAAAGAACTTTGAAGCGTCTCGTGCAGGACAAAAGATAGAGTCCCAAACCGCCGATGAGAATCTCGAATCGCTCTCGAAATACGGGATCGATTTGACCCGTGAAGCCGCAGAAGGGAAACTCTCTCCGGTAATCGGACGGGATGAAGAGATTGGTCGTATGATGCAGATTTTGATCCGTAAAACCAAAAATAATCCAATTCTCCTCGGAGAACCGGGGGTCGGTAAAACGGCACTCGTCGAGGGATTGGCACAGCGTATCTATAACAAAGAGGTTCCGCTCAGCCTTCAGAACAAAAAGGTAATGGCTCTGGATATGAGTGCCTTGATTGCAGGGGCAAAATATCGTGGCGAGTTCGAAGATCGTCTTAAAGCGGTCATCGATGAGGTGAAAAAGAGCGGAAATATCATCCTCTTTATCGATGAGATCCACACCATCGTTGGTGCGGGAGCGTCAGAGGGGTCGATGGACGCCGCTAATATCCTAAAACCTGCCCTTGCACGCGGAGAACTTCACACCATCGGGGCTACGACGCTTAAAGAGTATCGCAAATATTTTGAAAAAGATGCAGCGCTTCAACGCCGTTTTCAGCCCGTCAATGTCGATGAGCCGAGTGTCAACCAATCGTTGCAGATTCTTCGCGGCTTGAAAGAACGTCTCGAAGCGCACCATAACGTTACCATTACCGATTCGGCATTGGTAGCGGCGGCGAAACTCTCGGATCGCTACATCAATGATCGGTTTTTACCGGATAAAGCGATCGATTTGATCGACGAAGCGGCAGCGGAGTTGAAAATGCAGATCGAGTCGGAACCCAATGCTCTCGCAAAAGTGAAACGTGAACTGACTCAGCTTCAAGTCGAAAAAGAAGCGCTGAAGATGGAAGAGTCGGTGGCCAATACCAAACGCCTCGAAGAGATTGAGCGTGAGCTCGCCGACGTTAGCGAAGAGAAGCGTCAGCTTGAAGCTCAATTCGCCCATGAAAAAGAGGAATTTAACAAACTCGCGAAGATCAAAGCGGAGATTGAATCCAAACGCCGTGAAGCGGAAAATGCGAAACAAAATGCCGATTACAAACGTGCGGGTGAGATCGAATACGGTGAAATTCCGAAACTCTTTGAAGAAGAGAGTGCGGTACAGGAAAAATGGAAAGGGATGATGGCTGAGGGGACACTGCTCAAAAACAGTGTCGATGAAGCTTCTATCGCGGGGATTGTGAGTCGTTGGACGAAGATTCCGGTCAACAAAATGCTCCAAAGCGAAAAAGAGAAAATTCTTCACATCGAAGATGAACTGAATCGCGATGTCGTCGGACAAGAGAAGGCAACCCATGCAGTAGCACGTGCGATCAAGCGTAATAAAGCAGGGCTTTCCGATAAGAGCCGTCCGATCGGATCATTTTTATTTCTCGGTCCTACGGGAGTCGGTAAAACACAAACGGCAAAAACATTGGCAAAATTCC
>NZ_JAQTUH010000038.1 GCF_028710345.1 Sulfuricurvum sp.
AATAGTAACATGCCTTAACATTTGCTTAACCTTAGTTTAGATATAATCCGCGAAAATCTTTGCCCTATTCATGAAGGACAGCAATGCAAAAAATTCGTAACATCGCCGTAATCGCGCACGTTGACCACGGTAAAACGACTCTAGTTGACGGATTGCTTAAGCAATCTGGAACATATGGAAGCCACGAACAAGTGAATGAAAGAGCGATGGACTCTAACGCCCTTGAAAAAGAGCGTGGGATTACTATTCTTTCTAAAAACACGGCAGTTCGTTACGGCGACCACAAAATTAACATTATCGATACTCCGGGCCACGCCGACTTCGGCGGTGAGGTTGAGCGTGTTTTGAAAATGGTTGACGGAGCTTTGATTCTTGTCGATGCGTATGAGGGTGTTATGCCTCAAACGAAATTCGTTGTTAAGAAAATGCTTGGTCTTGGAATCAAACCAATCGTTGTTATTAACAAAATTGACAAACCTTCCGCTGATCCTGAACGCGTAGTGGACGAAGTATTCGACCTATTCGTAGCAATGGATGCAACTGAAGATCAACTCGATTTCCCAATCGTTTACGCTGCAGCGCGTGATGGTATTGCAAAAATGGACATGGCTGATCCTGATGGTGATTTCAAATGTTTATTTGAGACTATCTTGGAAAAAGTACCTGAACCAACCGGTGATGCTGAAAATCCGACTCAGTTACAAGTTTTCACTCTTGACTACGATAACTATGTGGGTAAAATCGGTATTTCCCGTATTTTTAACGGACGCATTTCAAAAGGGGACAATATCCTTCTTGCAAAAGCAGACGGTGAAATGGTTAAAGGTAAGATCTCTAAATTGATCGGATTCCATGGTCTTAACCGTATGGAGATCCAAACTGCAGAAGCGGGTGACATCGTTGCTGTTGCCGGTATTGAAACGGTAGACGTTGGGGATACTATCTGTGATCCGCAAAATCCAATGCCACTTGATCCTATGCACATCGAAGAGCCGACTTTGACCGTTGTATTCTCGGTAAATGACTCTCCGCTTGCAGGTCAAGAAGGTAAACACGTTACAGCAAACAAAATCCGTGAGCGTCTTGATGCTGAGATGAACACCAACGTTGCGATGCGTTATGAGACAGTCGGAGAGGGTAAATTTATCGTTTCTGGTCGTGGTGAACTTCAAATTACGATTCTTGCTGAAAACATGCGTCGTGAAGGTTTCGAGTTCGGTATCGGACGTCCTGAAGTTATCGTCAAAGAGATCGAAGGGGTCAAATGTGAACCATTCGAACACCTCGTTGTTGACCTTCCAGCGGATAATGCAGGTACGATCATCGAGCGTCTTGGGCGTCGTAAAGCGGAAATGAAAGCAATGGTACCGATGGGTGAGGGCTTTACTCGCGTAGAGTTTGAAATTCCTGCGCGTGGATTGATCGGTTTCCGTGGTCAGTTTTTGACCGATACTAAAGGTGAAGGGGTTATGAACCATTCATTCTTGGAATTCCGCCCTTATACCGGTAACGTTGAGAGCCGTCAGTACGGAGCATTGATCTCTATGGAAGACGGTGTTGCGCTTGCGTACTCATTGTTTAACCTCCAAGATCGCGGTGTCCTTTTCACAGCACCTCAAACAAAAGTATACAAAGGGATGATTATCGGTGAGCACAGTCGTTCAAACGACCTTGATGTTAACCCGATCAAAGGGAAAGCACAATCAAACGTCCGTTCTTCTGGAGCAGACGAAGCGATTAAACTTGTTCCACCACGTGATATGAACCTTGAACGTGCATTAGAGTGGATTGAAGATGATGAACTTCTCGAAGTTACACCACTTACAATCCGTATCCGCAAACGTTGGTTAGATCCAACCGACCGCAAACGTTACGGAACTAAAAAGTAATTTTTCCTTCATTTCCGACCAAAAGGTCGGAAAGCTAATCTTCTCTTCTAATGCTTATCTTGTCTATCTTTTTTCAGCTATCATCGCGTCCAATGAAGCAAAAACATTTTTGCTTGCTTTTTCAGCTTCGGCAAAACACGCTACTATCTCATGGTGATGTTCTATACAGCTATTGTTTTTCACGCATTCAAGCGCTTTGAGCACTTGGTCATGTACAATTTTATGTGGAGCTTCCAGCGTTCGATAGGCATTCGTAGCACCAAACGCATTTTTACCCTCGCCTTGTTCATACCATTTTCCGAGTCTGCAATCGTGGTGGGTTGCAAATGAAGCTTTTAGTTCATTATTGAAAATTGAACTGTATGCATTAAATTTGAATACGATATGGTCTAGTTTTGCTAAAATACCGAAAACTTCGTATGCGATAGACTGATTTGAATTTTTTATGGTTGAGCTGCTTTGGATTAATTCATCTAAAATCACTTTAAACATATCAAGCTGTTTGCTTGAGTCCATAGCATACTCTTCCGTTGTTTCACTGCTTTCGATCATTGTGGTAGCATTTTGCTTTAAAATACTGATAGTCGCTTCTACTTCTGATGTTGCTTTTTGGGTTCGCTCAGCGAGTTTACGTACTTCATCGGCAACGACGGCGAAGCCTCGACCATGTTCTCCTGCTCGCGCTGCTTCAATAGCGGCATTAAGTGCAAGCAGATTGGTCTGATCGGAGATATCTTTAATGAGGGCAATAACCTGCCCGATTTCATCGATACTTTTTGCCAGACTTTCCGTACTGCTTTTTGTTTCGTTAATAAGTTCAACAACCTTTTCGATAGAATCTATGATTTTATCGGTACTTTTTTGTACTTCAGATACTACTTCGGCATTTTTTTCATTCATAGATGTTATGTTATTGACACTCTCTACGGTCCCACGAATAGAGGATTGAAGATCTGTTGATCCTGCTATTGCCCCCTCAGACATGTGCCCTGAGAGTTCTATCATCAAATCAGATTTTTCAAGGCTTCTACCCGCCTCAATATTAGCTTTTTGAGCTTGTGCTGCATGTTGATTCGCTTCATCGGCTAATGCTTCAATATTGGATAATACCTTATTGAAATTTACCGCCAGTGTATTGATTTCATCATCACCATGTGTGGGAATTCTTTGATTTAAATCTCCTTTTTCGGATGCCAGGGAGACGACGATGTGATTAAACTCTTCTAATCTTCTCGTAACCGCATAGGTAATAGCAAGCAATAAAGCACCGATAGCCAATATGACCAAGACGGTAAAAGTCATTTGTGCTAAAACACTTGATTTGGTGGTATCAATCCCTTCTTGTGTTTTTTCTTCGGAAAGTTT
Organism: Sulfuricurvum sp.; assembly: GCF_028710345.1. Taxonomy (NCBI): domain Bacteria; kingdom Pseudomonadati; phylum Campylobacterota; class Epsilonproteobacteria; order Campylobacterales; family Sulfurimonadaceae; genus Sulfuricurvum; species Sulfuricurvum sp. The sequence continues at coordinate 3,255 of NZ_JAQTUH010000038.1, forward strand.
ATTGGCTTTTTTGACTAATGCATCAATCGCCGTTCTATGCTCTTTAAAGATACTTTTGAGTTCCCCTTGCGCTAATGCCATGGCTTCGTCTTGTTTGTTGGCATTTACCAGAGGGATAAGCTTATGATTGGTCACATCAATGTATCTCAGTGCCGTTGCTTTTACTTGCGTGTCTATCATATTTTTGATTTCATCATCAAAAGGATTTTTGTCCCAATACTCAAGCCGATCATTAAACTCTTTTTCCAGTCTAGCGATATTGGACTCAATCCTATGAATATCCTCTTTAGTCTTCGCACGAGTCAGGTCTCGTGTTTCCATTCTCAGTTCTATGATGTATAGAGGAGGTGGCAGTATATCTGCGACTAAATCTTTCGAAGAGACAATGGTCTTGTAAATTGCTCCATCAATCTTTACTTTGTCCATAATAAAGTACGAACTTATACTGAGTGACAAAAATAAAAAGGCAACTAATGCGTTTGTAATCAGCATTTTTCTTTTGATGGTCATGGACTATCTCCTATATTCACTATGAGCAAATAGAATAGCGATATTTTTTTTTAATTACGCTTAAATAATAACTAAAAGCATCAGCTTGTGTTTTATGAAGATTAATTTATTTCCCCATCTCTTTTCCCGCAATCATTCCGCTCGCCCATGCAAAATTAAAGTTATAACCGCCACGTTTCCCCACAATATCAAGCACTTCACCTGCAAAATAAAGACCCTCTACCAGTTTTGATTCCATCGTTTTGTTATTGATTTGAGTCGTACTAACACCGCCACCGCTTACTTCAGCGTGTTTGAATCCATGGGTATCATTTACCTCAAATTTCCATTCTCCGATCAGATGGGAGAGTTTTTTGATCTCTTTAGGATTGAGCGTTGATACGTGTGTCGTGAGTGGGATTTGTACATCTTCGAGAAGATAGGTGACAATCTTGGCGGGGAGTAAGCCGCACAGCGCGTTTTGGACAGTTTGTGCTGGGACGGAGGCAAAGAGTGTATTTAGCGTGTTAGTAAGCGTTTTGGTATCAAACTGAGGTAATAGATTGAAGGAGAGACTAACGCGTTGTTTGTGTGTGAGTGCATACGAAGCGCGCTGAGAGATATCGAGAATCGCTAATCCCGAAATACCGTAATTGGCAAAGAGAATGTCTCCTGTTACTTTGTTGTACCGTTTGCCATCGATGTAGAGTGAAACCTCCGCTACCGTTTTCACTCCCGCCATTTTAGGTGCATGTTTAGACGAGAGATGGAGTTGCACGAGGCTAGGATAGGTAGGGATAATCTCATGTCCGAATGCTTTGGCGAAAGTATAACCATCCGCTGTTGCTCCTAACTGAGGTGCTGCTTCACTTCCTGTAGCGATGAGCACTTTATCATAACGGTGTTTGTGAGTTGAGGAAGTGACGGTAAAGGCATCAGCATCTTTAGAAATTGTCGTAACGGCGTCATCGGTGTGGATGGTGACACCCGCTTCGGTTACGGCACTTTTGAGGGCAATTAAAACCGATTTGGCTTCGTTAGAGAGGGGATAGCATCTGCCGTCGTCTTTGACGTCGAGTATCAATCCGATGGAGAGGCAGAGTTTTTCGAAATAGTGAAACCCCATTTGTTTGAGGGCGTAGGTGACAAAATGGGGATCATTACCAGCGTAGTCCTCATGTGAGGCAGTGGTGTTGATGATATTGCACCGTCCGTTGCCTGAAGCGAGTATCTTTTTACCCA
>NZ_JAQTUH010000039.1 GCF_028710345.1 Sulfuricurvum sp.
TGGTACAGGAGCGTTCCAAACTTCTAAGCCCGCTGAAAAAAGAGGTCGAAAAGTGCGAAGAGACGATCATGAAGCTCGAAGAGAAGCTCAAAACCTCCCATGAACTCCTCATCGAGTATTCGAATAAGGGAGAGAGCTCCAAACTCATGGAACTCTCCAAAAGCGTCGCGGAGGATGAGAAGATGATCGAAAAGCTGTTCGAGAAGCTCGAAATCGCTCACGACGAGATCACACGGATCGAGGCCGAATACGAGGAAAAGCTAGGTGAATTCTAAAACCCGCCTCGACAAGCTCCTAGGCTCGTTGGGCTATTGCAGTCGCAAAGAGGTTGCCGAACTTTTACGTGATGGTATCATCACCCACACCGAAAATCTCCCTCTCAAGAGCGATACCAAAGTCTCTCATGAGCATATCCTCTTTGAGGGCGAACCGCTCGATCCACCTGTAGGGATAGTGATTTTGATGCACAAGCCCGTGGGATACGTTTGTTCTCACGATGACGGCGAGGGGCGACTCGTCTACGATCTATTGCCTGAGCGGTGGCGCAGACGCGATCCGAAAATCTCCACCGTCGGACGCCTCGACAAAGATACGAGCGGACTGCTATTGCTCACCGATGACGGTGCCCTCCTCCATCGCCTCACCTCACCGAAACATCATGTCCCTAAGTGCTACGAAGCGACGTTGGATCGGCCTCTCAAAGGGGATGAAGAAGCTATTTTTGCTTCTGGAACTCTAATGCTAAACGGCGAGAAAAGCCCGTGTCTCCCCGCCAAACTCACTGTGATTGACGATACTCATGCGCGTCTCGAAATCACCGAGGGGCGGTATCATCAGGTACGTCGGATGTTCGCGGCAGTCGGAAATCATGTCGTCTCCTTACACCGCTCATCGTTCGGGGATTTGACACTGGGGGATCTGAAGGCGGGGGGATATCGAGTTATAAAATACTTTTAGTGTTACAATGATCATAATAGGATCTATGCTAAAATGACATATAATGATTAGGCGAGAAACAATTTGATAACACATTCACCCATCTCCCATCTCAAAACATTTTTGCTTCTCAGTTTGGGGACTGCCATTTACTACGTCGTCGCCCAATTCGATATTTGGCTTTTTTCATTCAATCCCTCTAACATTACCTTGCTATGGCTGCCGTTTGGTATTGCTGTTATTATGCTCGATATGTTCGAACTCAAAGCTCTGCCGTTTATTTTTATCGGAAGTTTTTTCGCCAACTATCACGGATTAGCCGATGGGCACGATCACTATATGATGTACCTGACCCTCACAGCGTTTGCCGATACGCTCGCTCCGCTCATGGCGTCGTTTTTCATCAACCGATATATCGACTGGCATTTTGATAACGCCAAAATACTCTTACCTTTTGCCCTCTATGGGGTATTAATCCCGACATTCACCAGCGGTGTGATCATCGCACTCACCCTCGCATCAGGAGGATATATAGCTCATGATACGATTAGCCAATTTATTGTGTGGCTGATGTTCTCAGACGGTTTAGGGCTGTTGCTCGTCTACCCTCTGTATGTGAGTTTTCGACAGTTTTCCAAACCTGCAACTCACGAGTGGCAAAAAGGGCTTATTTACGCCCTTGGCACATTCTTGCTGATATGGCTCTCATTTCATTTTTCGTTTTTGATTTTTTTAGTGTTACCGTTGTTACTGCTGGCTTCGTTCCAAATCCGTATGGATATCATCCTCGCGATATTGTTTGTCTCCGTCATCGAGATAATCGCGCTATCAGCAAATTACGGAGTCGTATTTAGCACAGGCACACAGATGGAATCGACACTGATGCTGATCATGTATCTTATTAGCTTAGTCTTTGTCATTATCGGCAGTGCATTGAACAATCGTGAACTTATGGAGAGTATCTCTATTAGCATGACCGATCATTTGACCAATGTGAAAAACGTCAAAGCGTACAAAGAAGAGATCGAAAAACTTTTGGGATTATACAAACGCTATCAAACTCCGTTTTCGATCATGATGCTCGACATCGATGATTTCAAAATAATTAATGACGTATATGGGCACCGTGTCGGCGATAAAGTCCTGATTGAGCTTTGTAATTTGATTCAAAACAATATCCGCTCTTCCGATACCCTCTTTCGCGTCGGAGGGGAAGAGTTTGTTATTTTGTGTCAAAACATTACCCTAAAAGAGTCACTCCAAGTAGCTCATAAAATCAGAGCCGCCGTCGAACAGACTCTCTCGACAATCAGTGATAAAACGATTACACTCAGTATCGGTGTTACCGAGGTCAATGCCACAGATACCGAAGATTCGATCTATCGCCGAGCCGATGCCCTCTTATACGATTCAAAATACAGCGGGAAAAACAGCGTAAAGTCGGATTTAGCAGTTTTATAATGATCTCTGCTATATTCAAAAAAAGTACACGATACCGTTTAAGGTTCATTGTTCCAAGCTGACTTGCCGCTGACATTAGCCGATGAGGATAAAAATCCATCATCACTCCTTAATCAACTAACACAATCCCCATCGATTCGAGTAAGTAGAGTGCCTCGTAGCGGCTGAAGATCGCTCCTTTGAGATGGTTGGAGCGCAGATCGATCGAGGTGTTGGAGGCGTCAGTAAAGTTGGCCGCCTCCAGATGGGTGTTGCCGAACAGCGCCCCTTTGAAATCGCTCAGGGAAAAGTCGGCTTTTTGAAAGCTTCCGTTGCGAAAATCGACCTCTTTGGCACGGCATTCGCGCATCACCAACCCCTCGATGTTCAGACCGAAAAAGTTGCTGTCGCCCAAGTTACATTCGCGAAAACGGATCGGATCGGCATTGAGGAGGCTCTTCCAATCCGCCATCGTCCAGTCTATCCCGACCATCTTGCACGAGACGAAATCGACATCGCTCATCTTGGTATTGGTGAGTTTCATGACGCTCAGGTTGCAGTTTTCGAAACGGCATTCGGTAAATTTGCAGGAGGAGAAAAAGGTTTCGCTGAAATCGCAGGAGACGAAAGTGCAGTCATCAAATTCGGCTTTGGTGATCTTTTGACCGTGGAGATCAATACCCTCGAACTTCTCGGCGAATACATCCATGTTGTCGGTAATTACATTAGATGCCATGAGTTAGCTTTTAGAGCTTTTTTTCAATATATTCAATTGTTAAATTTAACTCTTCAATTAATCGAGGAAATTGATTTGGTACTGCTATCCACTTATCTCGTAATCCTTTGAGCATTCTCAATGAATGAGAATAATAACGCTTATAAAATCTCAACTCATAAATTGCTGCTGTTTGACGATCAATGTATAATGCGCCATTTTCAGAAGGTGGCTCAACAAGTTCTTTCACCAACTTATGATATGCCTCAAATTCTTTCCAAAAATGGCTTGCAGCTCGCTCCACTTGGAATTTATAGATAGCAAAAATAAATGCAATAGCAGCTCCAATAGCAGAAAGTTGAGACCCATAGTTTTTTATTAGTTCAAATATGTGTTCCATCTTTTACCCATGCGCCTTTAACCCGTCTGCAATCAGCATCTTCAGATACGACTGGTAGGGAATATCGTTTTTATTGGCTTGAATTTTAAGCGTTTCAATCATATCGACGGGCATTCGGATCGAGATCGTTTTGGCACTTTTTTGGAGATTGACCATCCGCACAGATTTTGATTTATCCCAATCGATATATTCAGTCGAATCGTGCTCATCCCAAAATGCGGCAATCTCGTCTTCGGTTTTTAAATCAAGCATTTTTTTCATAATAATTTCTCTCCTTTTTACTCATTGGTCGTGCCGAAATAACCCGTATTTTTTGATTTCGTACCGTAAAAGCTATAAATAGCCTTTGTCCATCGTCCGTTTTGCCCAATGCATAACAACGGCACTCTTGCTCTGAATGGACATTATCCTCATAAATCAACAGCGGTTCATTGAAAAATATCTCTTCGATCAGCCAAAAATCGAGATTGTGTTTGAGTTTGTTTTTCTGAATATTCCCCTCATCCCAATCAAAACCGTTCAATCGTTCGACATCGAGGCAATCAAACATCACTCACCTTTTTGTTGAATGTATATTATGATTATATACATTAAGAATATGCTTGTCAAGTTTATCCAATCCATTTCGCTATAATCACATCATGCTAATCTATGACAACCCCTCTTTTCTCCTACTCACCAAAAATGCAGGTGCCAACTTCCACTCCGAAGACTCGGCAGGGTTTGTCGTGCAAATGTCCAAGCAGTTCGGCATCCCCCTTTTCCCCGTTCATCGTCTCGACAAAATGACTTCCGGACTGGTGATTCTCGCCAAAAATTCCGAAACGGCGGCGCAGTTTGGGAAAATGTTTGAAAACCGAGAGATCGAGAAATACTACC
>NZ_JAQTUH010000040.1 GCF_028710345.1 Sulfuricurvum sp.
TGTCGACGTAGGCTTTGCCCATTTTGATGAGCTGTTTTGCGTATTCATAGAGTTCAGGGAAATAATCTGAGGTGTAGCGAACATTCCCCTCCCATTTGAATCCCAGCCATTCAACGGCGTCTTTGAGCGCTTCGACGTAGCGGGTATCTTCGGTTGTGGGGTTGGTATCATCCATTCGCAGGTTACAGTGACCGTTGTAGTCGCGTGCGATACCGAAGTTGATCGCGATCGATTTGGCGTGTCCGATGTGGGGGAAGCCGTTTGGCTCAGGGGGGAAGCGCGTCACGACTTCGTTATATTTGTGTGCTTTTATATCTTCTTCGACGATGGTGCGTAAAAAATCTTTGCTCTCGTTCATTGCTCTAAAACCTTCTGACTGATGTTATGCACAAATATGAGCAAGCCCATATTTGAGGCAGGGACATATATGTCCCTACAACCCCCTAAAGCTACCTGCATCTTCCGGATGCAGGAGATTTGAAGTCGTAAATAATAATAAAAATCGTATTTTATCAAATAAGTCCAATTATAACGATACTATGCGGTCAATTCCCGCAAAACGGTGATGAAAAAGTCGGCAAAACCTTAGAAAATAGTCGTATCATTGTACACGTTTAAAAATATTTGACATTCCGATATAGACGATATATAATACTATAGTATTATTTTAATCGGAGGTCACCCATGCGTCAGACTACCAGTATGAAACTCGACCCTACCGTGAAACAAGAAGCCCAAAAGATATTTAATGAATTGGGGCTTAGTCTCGGTGAAGCGGTCAACCTCTTTTTAAATCAAGTGCGGCTCCGTAAAGGTATCCCTTTTGACATCGAAATTCCAAACGAAGAGACCCAAGCGGTCATGCGAGACGTTTTGGAGGGGAAAAATCTCGAACCGTTTTCACTCAATGATCTAATAAATGAGAGAAAAAGAGCCTGATGCGCCAACTCATACGGCATAAACTCTTTAAAAAAGACCTCGATAAAGTGACCCTTACCGATCAGCAATTTACAAAAATGGTTCATTATTTCTCATTACTGATCGAAGGGAATGAGCTACCATCGGAGTCAAAAGACCATCCGCTCAATGGCGAATGGAAAAGTTTTCGGGAATTTCATTTGGGTGGAGATACCCTCATCATCTATCACATTGATGAAGAGAATAATCAAACCGTACTCATACGGATCGGTTCACACGCTCAACTTTTTAGATAATTTAGTATCAGATAGGTTATAATCATTGCATGAAACGACAAGACGTACTCAAAGTATTAGAATCATACAAGGAACATCATGCCGATGAGTTCGGAATCGTCCGAATCGGTGTATTCGGCTCTGTTGCACGTGATGAAGCGACAGAACAAAGCGATGTCGATGTTGTGATCGAGACCAAACAACCCAATCTTTTCAGACTTTCCCGCATCCGTCTCGACCTCGAAGAGCTGATGCACACCCATGTCGACCTCATCAGCTACCGTGAGAGCATGAACACGTTTCTCAAAGAACGTATCCAAAAAGAGGCAATCTATGCCTGAAAAGGCTCTGTTGATCGAAACCCTCACTCAGATTCATGGCGCTACTGAGCGCATCCTCAAACGCTTCGAACCTATCCGATCTTCCGATGATTTTTTAGAGGATGAAGCGGGTCATGAAAAACTCGATGCGATCTGTATGCAGTTGATCGCTATCGGCGAGAGCCTCAAAAATGTCGATAAAATCACCGATAAAAAACTGCTGCCCAATTATCCTGCGGTCGATTGGAAATCGGTCAAGGGGATGCGCGACATCATCAGTCATCACTATTTCGATCTCAATGCCGAAGCAGTGTTTGATGTATGCAAAAACGATATTCAGACGCTAAAAGAGACTATCAAGCAAATAATTAATGACAATAAGTAGCCTGTCCGCTTTTTCTTAATTTTTAACACCCTTTTTCTCTAATGACCAAAAATCAATTGGAGACCCAATAAATCCTTCCCCACGTACATATAAATTCAATGCAAGAGGTGTAGGTGATATATCAGCTATATCCCCATCTGGAGAAAAACCTCCACTTCCAATACCTGAACCAATCAATTCCATCGAACGTAAATAGTCCAATTCTCTATCAATACGAATAACATCTTCCGTTTGACAAATTGCTTTTAGAGTATTTAGAGGGCATTGAACATTATCTGCATAAGGCCATCCTGCTTCACTAACATACTTATTGGAGTTTTCAATAGCATATCTGATAACTCGAACTTGCAGAGCTGTTAATTGTTTAAGTATTGCAACAAATATTAGATTACTATCATCTAAGCCTGTTACTTCACAACTTGATGCAAGAAGACCAGCCCACATATCTTGTATCGTTTCATCTTCAATCCATGAACCTTCTTCAAAAATATTATGTGCTATACGGGGATGCACTTTCACATCAGCATCAGTATGATACATAACTACTTTTTGTTCTGCTTTTTGGGCTACTTTTGCTGCATTTGATGCTCGCCAAGATTTTACATAATCTTGTAATAGAAGACCAAATTCTTCTGCCGCAGGCAGACATATACGTGCCATAAATGCTCTAGCACCATCAACCGTCGCATCTGTAACCTTCTCCACAGATTTTGCTACAGGTTTTATTCCAAAAACATCTAAACTTTTATCTTTTTCGTCTGACATATTTAACACTATTCCTTAGTCTTTATGGTTGCAAACATTTTAGCCAAATATAATAATATTTTTAAACACTAATCAATCTTCAAATTCACATTTATAATAATTTGTTTTTTTCTCGAACAAATCTTGCATTCTCTCTTCATATTAACCGACATACTGAGGACTATCAATGAAACGTGTTTACCTCGATAACAACGCCACCACCAAACTCGACCCAATCGTCAAAGTCAAAATGCAACCATTTTTCGAAGAGCTTTACGGCAATCCGAACTCGCTCCACCAATACGGCATCGAAGTGCGCCCGTATCTAAACGAAGCGATGGGGAACATGTACGATGCCCTAAACGCTCCCGATGCGGACGACATCCTCATCACATCCTGTGCGACAGAGAGCAACAATACGGTACTAAAAGGGGTCTTTTTCAAACATATCCTCAAAAACCCGACTAAAAACCATATCATCGCTTCTGCGGTTGAGCATCCCTCCGTCCATGAAACCCTCCATTTTCTCGAAGAGAACGGTGCGGAGATCACGTTCATCGATGTCGATGAGTTCGGTTATGTCAGTGCCGAACGTGTCGCGGCGGCGATCACCGACAAAACAATCCTCATCTCTATGATGTGGGCGAACAACGAAACGGGGATGATATTCCCCGTAGCCGAAGTGGCAAAAATCGCGCAGGAGAGAGGGATATTGTTCCATACCGATGCGGTGCAGGCGATCGGAAAAGTAAAAGTCGACCTGAGCGAAACACCGATCGATTATCTGACGTTTTCGGCGCACAAATTCCACGGCCCCAAAGGGATCGGCGGTTTGTACGTCCGCAAAGGCTCGGAACTCCCTAACCTCCTCCACGGCGGGGAGCAGATGGGGGGCAAACGTGCGGGAACCCTCAACGTCGCCTACATCATCGGCATGGGGTTGGCGATGAAACAATCGGTCGGACATTTGGAAAAAATGAACAGCGATGTCAGAGCGCTTCGTGACCGTCTCGAAGACGCGATCTCTCAGCTCCCCGACACCATCGTCGTCGGAGACCGTGCACGCCGTACCCCGAACACCATCCTCATCTCATTGCGCGGGATCGAGGGGGAATCGATGCTGTGGGATCTCAACCGTGCAGGGATCGCGGCATCGACGGGGAGTGCGTGTGCATCGGAGAGCTTAGAGGCCAACCCCGTCATGAGCGCCATCGGTCAAGACCCTGAACTCGCCCACACGGCGATCCGCCTCAGCCTCAGCCGTTTTACGACTGCTGAAGAGATCGACTACACCATCGACGTCTTTATCAAAGCGGCGGAGCGTCTGCGCTCTATCTCATCCACCTATGCCTACACCAACGAGGTAAACTGATCGATGAGACCGTATCGCAACATCAACGACCAAGAGCTCGAAGCACTAGGGGCTTTGAGCGAATGGGAAGTACAGAGGGTATTATCCGCATCACTCCCATTCGAGGTTTTGTGGGTTCATACCACACGTGAAAAATTTCACCGACTCGATCCTCTCGATCCACGGCTCGTCAAAAGACTCACCGTCACTCGGATACAGGGAGATGTTCTCAAAACTGATTTCGGAA
>NZ_JAQTUH010000041.1 GCF_028710345.1 Sulfuricurvum sp.
AGATAAGAGGCTTAACGCCTCTTAATTCTCTTCAAAAAAATCGGTGATGTTGCATTCAAGAATATAAGCCAGTTGATAGAGATGTTTGATGTTGAAGTGCTGTTTACCAAGATAGAGTTCGCTTTGTGAAATCAATCCGGGTGATTTTAGATTCATGGCTAAAGAGAGCTGAAGCTGTGTTATACCGCGCAGTTCACGGTATTTCTTCACATTCATCCCTATTCGGATATGGAGATTGTCAATGTCAGTTTCGTTAATGTCATCGACAGTTTTCAAAAGGTCTCCATAAATAGTAATTACTATCTACAGTGTACTTATGTTATACTCATCACTCAAATAGTGATTACTATGTAAAAGATTCTTTACCCTAAAGGAACCCTCATATGGTTAATAAAAAAATTGTTTTATCTCTACTTATATCGACGGTATCATTCGCCGATCAAACAACCATCAGTGATTCGATCATCGCCCAATTTGATAAATTCGATAATGCAATTGAGCTGTCCAATGATTCGCAAAATGTTTTAACAATTTATTCCCCAATAAGAGCTGGACTTATGGATCTTCAAGGTCGTAGACCTGAATATTCATTTAGTAGTGAAGCGCAGCACTTATTGGAGCGGAACTGTTTAGCCAATGGCGGAGATATTTACTATGAAACAAAAGATCGCTACGGCGACATTGTTAGCAAAAACAGCTTTAAGACAGAGGTATTGCAAAAAATGACGCCTGAAGAAAAAAGAAAATACCTTGAGCCTGATCTTAAAACAAAAAATACATCGGATGCCTACATTATCACATGGCGGGAAATTCAAAACACCCTCTTAAATAGCGAAAGATTTCAAAAGGGATATTTTATAGATACGGACGTACTTCACTCTGCGGACAACTATTACAATGTCACTTGTAAGGTTCCAGAGACGGAGCGGATTTTATTTACTGCGAAATCAAAAATAATCAATGGGCAAAACAGTCCGGAGTACATCAATGTTACGTTTGAAGAGCCTGTCAAAAAGATATCTTACAAGCGTGAATCCTCTATCAAATCTGTCGATGAACTGTATGCAAACTACATAGATGGCAGTAAAGGAAATAAATTAATACTCAAAGATGATATGAGCGGAAGATATGAAAAAATGCTCAGAGATTATTGTAATATTTCCGGCGGTACGACGATCACCGGGACACGCAAATTAAAGCGAACTGATATTGTAATGCTTGAAGCAAAACGCGATACGGCATGTATTGATGTAGATCACCCCTTTACGATCACTCATCCATCCATAAATACTACTGTTGTTTCAAAAGACACTTTGCCGGATTGGTATATTGGTGACACTCAATCTTCACACATAAATTCACTACCTGATCCTGTAGAGGAATTCGCAATCGCAAGCAGTCAAATGCCTATAGGTGTTACTTCAGAGAAGAACATTGGCAATAGAAAGCTTGTTTCTACGGTTTATGGGTTTGATAACGGTGGTGTATTAGTAAACATTCAAGAGCCATACAGTTCCGTCGGACTTAGAAATTACATGATCATCAACGGAAAAGCAACCAATATTACAGATCCAAATTGGACTTTAGGCTCGATATCTCGTCTCCCTCAAAAAATGATCAATGCGAAACAAGCATTAGTGGTCCAATGCGGAGCTTACGGTGGAGCGCAACTGGGTGTAGATAACTATACGGCTACATGTACACGCCAAGGTGTTGGCTCAAGCTGTATCACCAATATGATCTATACACGGGGTAATCAATTTGCGGGTAAAGAAACGTTTGGGTGCAGCAAGTAATGAATATCAAAAATTTCATGGAGATTAAGTAAATGCGTATTTTAGGTCAGATATCAACTGCAATAGGATTATTTGGTTTGTTTGTTTTTTCAGGCTGTGGAGGAAGACCGGCAGCTCCAGCAGTTTTAACACATGAACAATTACAAACAATGACGTTTCAAAACTATTGTGAAAGTCAAAACTACAAAGCTAAAAAATCAGGAAGTATTTATACTTTCGATATTGTTAGTGATACAAGTATTAATATGAAGTATTTCACTACAAAAAGTGTAACGGATGCTTTGCATCTAAGAACAGAAAGTCTTGATGCATATTGTAAGATGCAAGGTGGCTCTATGCTTTCAAAAGATGAATATTATAATAAAGTCAATTTTTATAATGGATATGCAAGTACAGCAAGTCAAATAATGAGGGATAAATTCAATTCAAAACTCCCATATGACAATAGAGAGTTTGATCGTGCTTGTATTATTAATAATTACCCGTATTTTACATATAAAACTAAGGATTTTGAAATTCCTTCCAATAAATCTTCTAAGGAGTTTTTCCCAGCTACAAATCTAACTATTAGCGCTGGGTATGATATTGCTACTTTAAAAGGACTTACCGAACCATTTTTCTCACAAGATGAAATTGTAACAATTAATTCAGAAATTAAAAATAGTGATTCAGACTATCAAAAACGACTTCAAGACCAAGCAATTTTAAGAAAAAAACAAGAGCAAGAAAAAAATCTCCATGATGAACAATTGCAACAATCACGTAAAATAGTACGTGATCGAAAAGGAACGCAAACTTTTGTGCTATATGATCAATATGTTGTACATAGTAGCTATAAATCTAAATCAGAGTGCGATCAAATTTGTTCAACCGAAAACCTTGATTCTACAGGGTATAACTCTATTGAAGACGTCTTACAAGATGGCTGGCAATTTGTTTCAAAAATTGGTGACATTCAAAAAGATATTTCCGGTTGCAGATGTGATGGAAAAAAATATATTCTAAACCGGTAACACATGAATAATAAAATTGTAAAAATTAGCTTTCCAAAAATAGTTGTTTTCTGTATTTGGATATCTATTGCCAATCTATTTGCCAATGATATTAGCGATAGTGAATCATTCTCAGCATTGTTGAAAGGTGATATGAAAAATGCTATTCCTTATCTGACTAAATCTTGTAACAATGGTACAGGACCACTATCATGTGATGCATTGGCCGGATGTTATCGAAACGGTAACGGTATTGAAAAAGATGCCAATAAAGCTATCAAACTTTACCAATCTGCCTGCGAAAAAAATTATGGACCAAGTTGCTATGCTCTGGCAGCAATGTATGTAAACGGAGAGGGTGTCAATGTCGATTATACATACGCGGGACAACTATTTGAAAAATCATGTGCTCAAGAATTTCCACCTGCATGTCAGATTGTAGAAAAAATAAAAAAAATTAACCAAGATAATGCTCAGTAATTGATGCCCGGTTATGTTTCATTTCCCAGCTCACGGCTTGAAGACTTTGCTCATATGTGTAACCGGTACGAGAGTATTCTATCATACGACGCTTCGCAAAATTCCATCTAAATGCATGTGAACCTTCTGCTGGAATACCTAATTTTTTACACGTTTCTCGAATGTCAGCAGAGTATTTCTGGCGATCAATTTTGAAGTGTTTGTGAATAGAAATATGTTCTTGAAGTTCTGCATAAATTTCATGAGAAATTAATATGTCTGATCCCTTTCCTCCCTTCTCTTTCGTAAAAACAGCGGTTTTATTTGTAGAGGTGATTGGATCAAATTGAATACCCCGCAATTGATCAATTTTTATTAGGCTTACTCCTTCGAGTCTACAGCCCCCACTTAGTTGAATTTTTGCAGCTAAGCGATGGAAAGGTTCGGATAGTGATTCGATCAAAAGCTCAGGATTTTCATAAGCGCGGTTGTGATAATTATCGGCTACTAAATCCAAATTTCTTGACTCATTTAAGATGAATTGCCGTACTGAAAAATCGTATTCTTTTGCTGCGCCATATTTGTTTTTGGTATAAAATTTCAGTGCTCTTTCCAGAGCCCCTAAGGAAGCGCTGAGCTTCTCCAAATATTGTTTGCTTGGGTGATTTAAAACTTTGAAATCCATGTAGGAAGAGACCATATCACCGGTGATAATTTCAGGATCTTTGACGTTCCAATGTTCGCGTAAATAATGAAAAAAATTCTCCCAAACAGCTCGATATGTTTTAGCCGTACCGTACGATGCAATTTTCTGAAAATTCGGATGATTTGGATCGATGCGTTCTATCTTTTTTGCGCCTTCAACTAGCAGTGCTTTTATGAGTTCTGCTGACAAATAATATACACTCCCCCGCATAAATTTCTCTCCTATAATTCATAAAAATATCATGAACGGATTAAGCCGCCGTCCGGC
>NZ_JAQTUH010000042.1 GCF_028710345.1 Sulfuricurvum sp.
TATGTCTCCTTATGGTGTTCGCCCCTTATGGATGTGTTATACAGCACGACAGTCGTGTTGCAAAGAGCAAGGAACGCGCGGATTATACTAAAAATCCGCTTAATTTAAGTTTTGGTTATAAGATAGACTGGAGTTTCAGCAAGGCGGAAAGGAGTAGTGACTCTTGGTCTGGCGAGCCTGTTGATTTCATTTTGAGTTCGGTATCGAGGAGGAGATTAATCCCCCGTTTGTAACTCTCAGGGGAGATTTTGATTGAGAGGGCGGCACGCTCTTTTTCGATAAAACCGGGGAGTTTATATCCCAGTACGAGAGCCGAATCGGCAACACCATGGATTTTTATCGCGCTGTTAAAGAGATAGAGCTGTGTCAAAAAGCCGCTGATGGCGGTGAGGAGCTGTATCTCGTTTTCTCCCGATTCGAGGAGATGGCGAAGCGAGGGTAGGAACTCTTTTTTCTCGATGACGCGGGCGATGAAATGGTCGAGTTTGATTTCGCTTAGACCGAAAACATGTTCATCGATCTCTTTGATCCCGATCGGTTTGCCTAAAATGGAGAGTTTGGAGAGTTCGTTGCAGGCGAGGGCGAGGTCGTTATTGTGTATGTCGAGGAGATGCAACGCCGCTTGGTTATCGAGCTGAACACTCAAAGCTTGTGCCTCTTGCATCACGATGGCACGGGCTTCGGCGGCGAACGGGTGAAAGAAGCGAACCGATCCGGTGTGGGAGCCTTTGAACGCGGTGTCAGCACCTTTGAGATCTTCGCCGTAGTAGCAGTAGATAAAGGTGTTGTCGGTGTTTTTGCCGACGAGTTCGACAAGGGTATCGAGCTCAGCTTTGGGGAGCTTTTTTTCGTGTTTGACGATCAGGAGATTTTGATCACCGAATAATGAGCCTTGGGAGAGGTGGGCTTTGGCGGTATTGAAATCGTACTCATCATGATAGAGGCTCAGAACCGAGGCACCCTCAATCTGGGCAAGCCCGTGAGCGTAGCGGTCGATGAGAAAATGGCTTTCGCCGAACAGTGCCATGGCACGCGGAGCGCTGTTGTTTTGGAGATGGCGGTCGAGTTCTTGTCTATTCATACAATTATTCTCCTACGCCACGAAGCGAAGCTCCCTGTGGCTGCGCTAACGCTGAGTTCTCTTCGGCAGAGTGCCCATGCACGCTTGCGTGCATTTCATTTTCTTTGTCTATGTGGCGTACAAACGACGCGGTGATTTTGGCAGTAGCGAGGTTGGAACTCTCGATTTTAACGATGATGTCATCGAAGAGCATTAGTCCAAATTGTGAGTTAACGGCTACCTTGGCACCCGTAATGATGTCGTGAATTTCGGCGATAAATGGCTCTTCGGCGCGCATAATGCGTGCTTTGAACTCTTGACCGATGACGGTGGCCGCCCAACGGGCGAATTTGCGCTCATGGAATCGGATTTCGATGTCGCTCGCTTCGCGCTCTTTTTCACTGATCGAGGTACAGAGTGACTCGATATTACGAAGAACATACGACCCCTCTTCGGTGTCTCCCGCTTTGATCGCTTTTAGGAGGCGATGGACGATCAGATCGCTGTAACGGCGGATGGGGGAGGTGAAGTGGGTATAGCGAGCAAATCCCAATCCAAAGTGTCCCATGTTGTAGGGTGCATAACGTGCCTGCATCTGCGCGCGGATGATGAGGGTATCGACTTCACTGATGAGATCGCGCCGCTCTGCTTCGGCTTGGATGGCGGTGATCGTTTCTTTGATCGTCCCTTGGGACTCGACGAAAATTCCGATGCTGGCGAGTTCGGTATAGAGGCTTTGGAGCTTCATCGGGGAGGGGGATTCGTGGATACGAAAGACTCCCCTCTCGTACATCGATGCGGCGGCTTTGTTGGCAAGGAGCATACAATCCTCGATTAGGGCGTGGGAGGGGGTTTCGACGGCGAATTCGGTCGATACGATATTTTGCTCTTCATCGATCCGCATCTCCAACTCGCTGGAGCGGAAGTTGTACCCTTTTTTCATCCGCTCTGCTCGGAGTTTTTCGGTAAGCTCATTAAGTGCGGGAATATAGGCTAAAACTTTGGCCTCTTTTTCATTTTCGGCTTGGTGATTGCCTTCAAAAAATGCATCAATTTGCTCGTATGAAAAGCGACGGTGGGAGTGGATGATCGACTCGTAAAGATCATAGGAGTCCATCTCGTAGGTGGTGGGATCGATGTGCATCTCAAATGTGTAGGCGAGGCGATCAACATTTCCTTGCAACGAACAGAGTGTTTCGCTGAGTTCGCGCGGCAGCATCGGGATGGAGCGGTGGGGGAGGTAGATGGAGAAACTGCGGTAAATTGCCTCGGCATCGATCGCTCCGAAAGGGTGGACGTATTCGCTCACATCGGCGATAGCGACGTAGAGGGTGGAGGTTTCGGGAATGTAACAGATGGCGTCATCGTAGTCTTTTGCGGTGACGGGGTCGATGGTACAAAACGGCAAGTGGCGAAGGTCTCGACGATGAGGATACTGGGATGCATCGACCTCTTTGGGAAATTCGCGTGCCATGGCAAGTACGTCATCTTCGAACGCATCGTGTTTGTTGTAGAGGGCGAGGACGATTTTCTCATCCACTTTGGGGTCACTGAGATTTCCCAGAAATGCGGCAATGGTTCCGCTTTGGTTGTTGATCTGATAGAGTGACCCCTCAGCATTCTCAGGGAGATCGGTTAGAGCAAAACCTGCGGGATGGTCGGTGCGGATATCGTACAATCCCAAATATCCGTTTTTGGAACTGACGACAGCAACGCTGTAGGTTTCACTCCGTCCGGCGATCACAACGACTTTGGCTTGAGGGCCGCCGCGTCGTCCCAAAAGCCGCTGTGCGATGACCAAATCGCCGCTTTTCGCCCCCATGAGGTTATTGGTTTCGATAAAGTGGTCTCGGATACTCTCTCCCAGTGTTTGCAGATAGGCACCGCTCTCGGAAGCCAAAGAGACGATTCCTGCTCGGTATTGGGATGCAAATTGGTATTTGTTCTCTTCATGGGTGAGGAGTTTCATCCCAAACCAGTGTTGTACCGATTCGCGTTCGGTTTCTGCAATATCTTGGTCATAAAGACCGTGGGTAAGACGAATTAGGAGTGATTTCATGCAGATATTATAGTCTATATAAACTTCTATGTTAGAATAACTCCTCTAATTTTACAAAGGAACATAATAATGACACACGAAGCGATTTTAAACCAACTCGGATATGCACCCAATGAGGCGTTAAGTCTGCAACTCAGTCGTATCGAGGGTAATACTACAGGGTATGAAAAAATTATCAAACATATTTTGGATTTGCACGAAGCTCTGAAAACGGATGAATCGTATGTGGCGATGTCGAACAGTAACGACTATTTTAAGATCAAAATCGATGCGACGAGTGAAGTGAGTGCGGCGGACGCGATGGAGAAAATCAACCATTTCGTCGATAAATACAAAGTGAGTCTCCAAAAAGTGGACGGAAAACCGACCTATTATATTGTGGGATTTGCGGCGTAATGATCTATGGGTGAACGCCAATAACGGCGTTCATCTCTCTTTGAATAGCTATTATTTAATCTTGATTACAACTTTTCCTTTCGCATGTCCTCTTTGAACATAGGTTAAAGCATCGTTTGTAGCGTCAAAAGCAAAAACTTTGTCAACTACCGGACGAATACTCTCTGCGTCAATTAATGCAGCTATTTCGCCTAATTGGTTTCCGTTTGCTCTCATAAAAAGAAACCTATAATCGACATTCAAATTGTTTGCCTTTTTTCGTGCGGTATGACTTAATATTCTCATGATCATTTTTATAAACCATGATGATTTCATCTCATCGGCAAAATCGGGGTCTGGCGGACCTGATAATGAGACAAGTCTGCCTCCTTGTCTGAGGATTCCTAACGATGCATAAAGCTCATCAGCATTTTGAGAATTTAAAACCACGTCGTAATTTTTTAAGATGG
>NZ_JAQTUH010000043.1 GCF_028710345.1 Sulfuricurvum sp.
CCTGCCCCGCTTCCCAGTACCCATCGAGTGAGGTGGAGAGATCGGGAAGCGCATAGGTCTCAAACCCGAAATCCTCACAAAACGCTTTGATCTTCTCCACCTCGATCGGTTGCATACTCAGATGTGGAAGAAAAACGAGTTTATCGGGTTTCGTTTCGGTAGCGCTTTGGGTGAGCTGTTCGATCATAGCCGTGACGGTGAGCGCCCATCCGCTCTCCATTCCCCCCTCGTAATCGGGAGTATTGACAAACACGTATGGGATCTCGATATGGGTTCCCACACCACGTACATCATCCCCTTTGGTCTCGGTGAGTCCCGTCGTGTGCAGACCGATCATGGAGGGTTTGAGGTTTTTCTCTTTGTTTTGGATATTCTCTATCGCCATGAGTATCGAGTAATCGCCCCCATCGAGGACGGCGGTGATGTCGCTCACGGAGGTGTTGTTGATCGCGATGGGCTCGTTAAAATGGCGGGTAAAAAAGACTTTGGTATACGAGGCGCACCCCTGCGCAGAGTGCATGAGCGGCATACAATCTTTGACCCCTAAAAATGCGAGGGTTGCCCCCATCGGTTGGGAGTGTTTGATCGGGTTGACTTGAAGCGGTTTGTGCTCGTGTTTAGAGAGGGAGAATTCCATGACAACTCCTTAGTTATCACAGATATTGCAAGAAGTGTGCGAGAAGAGGCTTTATGCAGTTAAAATATTAATGCTATTAGTACTTTCCCATTTTTTAATATTTGCATACAAATCAGTCTGCTGGAAAATCTCTTTATCATAACTCAAAATTAATGCTTTAGTTAATGTATCTTCTGATACTTGATTGGATAGGACTGTTTTAAATCCTATCGATAGTATTTTCATAGTATCGTGTCCTTGAACTAAATTCCAATCATTTATAGCATTACACAAACTATCAATTGAAACTTGAATCTCTTCTATACTTTTTCCTATACAACTTGAAAATACTTCCAAAGGCTCATTTGATGTTGTTTTCCAACTCCAATTTTGTTCATCTATAAATCTTGCAGGAGATAGATTAGTAATAAAATTAAAACCTAGTGAATTAACTTTGTTGTACAAACGTAATTTTCCAAAATTTTTTGATAAGCTTAGAAGATGTTCTTCTATTGCGATATGATGACTCTCTTCAAATATTTTAATTTTACTTTCTACACCATGAACAGAAAGAACTTTTGATAACGCTACTGACTGTAGTAATGATATTTCTAAGTCATTCGCATCTGTTTTCAATAAATTAACCGACGAATAACTGATGGTACATATTGAATCAAAATCATCATCAACAATACCTAATTGAGTGCAAATATCAAGTTTATCTAATTCATTCACCGCACTAATTACAGCATTTTTCTGACCACAGACTATAATTTGACACAGTTGCTTATCAATATGTAAATTCCAAAATGTACTATCTGTTGTGCCCTCAACAAGTAAATAAGCACCATCAAAAGCAGTTTTATTCATTTTAATTTCGGCAATAATTTCACCAGATGATTTGACCATCGAACATAAAGACATATTTAGTCCTCTTCGCCTAGAGAAATCATCAAATCATGGCGATCTCCAACAATATAAGGAGAATGGGTAGCAAGCAAAACATCAAAACTTGCAGTTTTTGCAATATCCATAATATCATTTAAAAACGCTCTTTGCCATGTAACATGCAATGAAAGTTCAGGTTCATCAATCATAACTAAAGCATTAGGTCTTACCTTAAAAAGCAAACTATAGATTAAAACTAATTCATGTTGTTCACCAGATGATAAAACATCAAGTGTCAATTTATCTCCACTAGAATCAATGATAGTAAAACCATCGAGTTTGTCAATTTTTAACTCTTTATTTCTAAATTTTTTATTTATTTTTTCTAACATAACAGTCATTCTTTCCGAAATCGGGTCAAGAACATTTAATTTTTTTTCTGTATCTTCTACATAAAGAGCCATTGGTGTTTTTTGTGAATCATTCAATCCATCTAAAGTTGTAATATCAAATGGATTTGTTACATCTTGTCCCAATAAACCAATCTGCTTTAAATTAGATCGTTTTTGTTCTAATGCCTCCATCCTATTTTTTAAGTCATCTATATTTGTTTGATCAATCGCACCACCTAATAGTCTTTGTGGAAAAGTTTGATCCAAAGATTGTGATACTTTTGCATATTCCGTTAAAGTATCGTTGATGCGCTTTTTTAAATCTTTTGCATATTCTTGCACTGTGGAACTAAATAAATTTTCTTCTCGTTCGTAAGCAATCCGATTAGAACGGTCATAATAAGAAGAAACATTAAACAAACGTTGCGTTTCTATTAAATGTGTTTCTATTTTCTTTACAATAGGACCTAACCATTCAGGAGTAGCAAACTTTTTTTTGATACTATCTGGAACTTGGTCATAATAATTCGCAAAAAGCTCTTCTGATGAATATTTTGTTCCCGTATGTCTATCTATCCACATATCTTCAGCCGTTCTTGATAAAGGCATTTCACGTCTAATATACATTAAAACTTTTTCAAAATCTTTTTTGTCTATAGAAGCTTTTTGATTACGATCTATTCCATTTTCATCAATTAAAAAAAATTCAAAATCGAATCCATCTTTGATATCATTAGAATTTTTTCTAATCCCTACTTTCTTTCCATTATTGAAAATAATTTCAAATTTATCAAAAGGTATCTTATTGAATTGAAAATATTTTCCTTCTGTAAAAGCCTCAACAAAACGTAAAATTTGAGTTTTTCCAATTCCATTCGGACCATGTATAATAGTTACTCTATCTAATAAATTCAGCTTAACATTATGGTCATATAAGCCAAATAATCCATCAATACTAATTTCAGAAATTCTTAATAACTCGTCTTGAATTACCACAATACACCTCTTTATAGTTGAACTCATAAATCAATACAAATTTTACTTTTACTTTTTAGTGAATGATTTTAATCTATATATGCAAAATAAATTCTTGATTTGAGAATTTTTTTTATTTTTATTGTTCCCTCCACGTATAATAAACCACTCCACCGCTTCGATACACACAAAATATTCTTATGATACGTTTTTAGCCTCTAATCGTATCAATATTTGATACGATTAATACAAATCACCTCACAAAATGATTTTATTTAAGTGTATATTCACAATTTTATGCCGATTAACGGTATGATTTAACCTAATAATAACAAGGAAATACTATGATTCGTACCGCTAAAAATAAACTCATTTCTCTCCTCTTTCTCACCATTGCTTCTTCACTGTATGGTGGAACGATGGATACACCATTAGGCGTATGGCTCACCATCGATGACAGCACCCATCAGCCCAAATCCCTTATACAGATCACCCGAAGCAATGACGGTACACTCAGTGGAAAAGTTTTGCGCGGAATGCCGATCGACCATCCTGAACGTGTTTGCAGTAAATGCACCGATGATCGCAAAGATCAGAAGATCAAAGGGATGAACATTATCCGCAATATGAAAAAAGATGGTGATGAATGGGACGGGGGCAAAATTCTCGATCCCGACAACGGCAAAGAGTATAGCTGTAAAATGCACCTCGAAGAGAACGGTG
>NZ_JAQTUH010000044.1 GCF_028710345.1 Sulfuricurvum sp.
TGATACGTGTAAACATTTTTTCGCTGGTGGTACTGTATTTGTTTTCTGCACGCAAACCCAAATAGGTCGAGAAGTTTGCTTTTGCAAAACGGTACGTTCCTAATCGATCAAATCGTTTAATGAGATAATGAAATTCTTGATCATTGTTTCGTTTGATGAGATACGATTGAGGGACACGAAATCCTAATTCATTTTTTGCAAAACTCATAAAGAGATGTTCATTTAACGCTAAGTGCGGAAGATAGTATTGCGATGAAGGATCGGCTTTATAACGACTGTATGGTTTGAGTATAAAATCGCGTATCCCTTCGGATTTATCTTGATGTATTCGATGGTGTTCGCTATTCAGATCAACAAGCCGTTTGTATTGAAAACCACTGATTCCCGGAAGCTCGTCATAAGTAAAATGGGAGAGGTCTTCTCCTTCGGGAAACAGCTCTTCTTCATTGATGTCGAGGGTATAGTTTTCCAATACAGCAGGGAAGGGGAGCGCAGGGCCTAATATACTCTCAAGATTGCTTAAAAAAGAGGGGCGGTTCTTTTGAGATTCAACCTGAGATTCACCGGTGAGGGTAAAATAAATATCGCCGATATTATGTGTTAATCGAACCAACATATCAAGCTCATCCGATGAGTGTAACGATTGTTCTAGCATCTCACGATTAACCCCTTCGGGGAGATTCTCATCAAACGCCGCATGAAGCTCTGAAGAAGAATAGGGGATGATGTCTAAAGGCAACCCAGGGATCTCTACTTTGCTCTGGGTCAAGTATTGATCAGCGTAGCAAAAAACAAACTCTTGGGCATTTTGAAAAAGGTAACCGGCGATTTGATCGGCTTTATGTACAAAGATCATTCTATAAACTTTGGCATACGCTTCACGCACATCTTTTTGCCAGTATACGGTTGAAGCAGATTGCCCGAGGGTACGAACACGATTAGCTGCTATAAGTTCATTGAGAACACGTAAAAGCTTTTTATCCTTAATCCCGAAAACACTGCTTTCTCGTTCGATCTCTTTTAAGGATTTTGATTCTTTTAGGGTGAGAATAATTCTTAGAATCTCGGTAATATCGGCTCTCAAGGTAGCTCCAAGTATATAAGGTTTTTAAGACACTATGTAAAATTACTTTAAGTCTACAGCTATTAATATAAAAATAAACTTATACTATGTCTTGAGAAGCTTAAGAAGGGGTGTTCTCACGCCATGATGCACTGATTTAGGATCTGTTAATTGCGTCAAAACCAAATGATTCAAGCCCCTTATCCCATTCATCCAGCATCTTATTGGCAAATGCACTGATATCCGGATGTGTTTTGACATAATCGAGCATCTCTTTGGCTGCATTCTTAGTGGCTATGGCACAGCTTTTAAATATCTCTTCGATTTCTGCCATAGAGAGTTTACATATTTGTTTGCCAAATCCGATATAGGTTTTTTTCTTCCACCATACCTTGCCACCACTCATAGTCAGAGCGGGCAGATCCTCTTTTAGATAGACTGTTGTGCATACGACGTCATAGATGGGTGCCATTACAGCATCGGTATAATCTTCATCATACAAGATAGCAAAGTTTTTAAGATGGGCATCGCCGTTTCTAAGTATGTGATTCATCACAAGTGTAGTAAAAAAAGTCCGCAGATTTTCAAGTCTCGATTCGGCAGATGTGGAGGCTTTAAGAACTTTTGCAAGATCTTCATAAGAAGCATGGTATTTTTCATTGGTCCCTTTGCCCAGAAGTACACACCCATCTTCAAAGCCCAGATAGTTGCCGTCATCTTTTAAATCGAAGCGTTTCATGATAAACATCAATCGGTTTTCTGAAAGCTTGAACTGCGGTGTAGGTAAACCGGCTAATCGCACCGCTTCCATACAAAAAAATTCATTGAATGCGAGTTCAGGATATTCATCTCCCCACGATTTGACAATATACTCTTCGGTCGTGAGGGTATTTTTATCATTGATTTGGAGCAATATTTTGGGCTGCACACCTGAGACGCCTGAGCGGATTGCAAAGCGCTCCATCAATTTTTCAAACAATATGTGGGTATCGTCATGTAAAATATCATCAAGGGTAATAGCCTCTTCATTGTCAGCCGGAAGACCATATTTGACACGCCCTATAACATGGGGACCTATCAGCTCCAATAATCCAAGATCATCCATGTGTTTAACTTTTGCAAACCGTTCACGAATCGTCTCTTTCAACGCACCTTCGGGAAGATTCATTTCAAATATCGGATGAAGATTGATAGACCCCCAACTTTCAGTACGGATCGGCATTGTTACAGAGATGGGAGTAATTGCTTCAGGTGCATAGGCAAATATATGCTTTTCACCCTCTTTGGCTAATGTACCGGCTCTTTGGGTATTGGTATAGATATTAATACGTCTCTCCACGCTGCAACTCCTCTAACGTTAATGGACGTCCTTTTTCTCTGATTGCTATTTCCAATCCGAAAATCTCAAGGACTTCATTTACTTTGGTGATACCCACTTCTTCGATAAATCCATCTTCCATGCGACGGTAGGTATTGAGACTTATACCGGCATATTTAGCCGCCTCAGTTTGATTCCACGCTTTTTTCTTTCGGGCATTAATAATGGTTTTGCTTAGCTGTATTAGGCTCATCAGTCATCCAAAATATCAATATAATAATAATTATAGCAATTATATTATAATTCTATCAATATAATGGTAATTATTCCTACATTGAAATTATAATCTAATCAGTAATATTGGAATAGTCTATTGGTTATTAAAATTGACAATTATATATACTGTTAGTATAGTAATAAGAACTATTTCTAAACCATAGTGCTACATTGTGTAAATATTTCTAAACTTCTTTTAGTCAAATAGAAAGTGATTAATCTCAATAAAATGAGTAAGAGTGATCGGGTGGATGCTGTTGTATAGTTAATGAGAGCACTTAGATAATTGTGTTCAATTAAATTATATTGAAAATTACACCAGTAAAATTAGCCTAAATACTGCGCAAAATAAAATCCAAACCCATATAGTCAGAAAACCCGTTATTAACTTAATTCGTACAGTATTAAATAACGTCCTGCTTGTAAACTTATTGGATACTTTGTAACGTACGAAAAACACTTGTTTTGCAACCAAATATGCAAATAAATAAATTCAAAATTTTGATACCACGGTGTTATAGTTTTCATTTTATTTGCATTCCGTAGAACTATCCGTTACAATTTCATCAATACACACAAA
>NZ_JAQTUH010000045.1 GCF_028710345.1 Sulfuricurvum sp.
AAAATATCTACACCAATCCATTGTGAAAAATCTATTCCGAATGAAAAAGAGGATATTTCTCCTTCTTTTCCGACGTGAACTTCAAATTTAAAGAGCCCATTACATGAAGTTCCAGTGAAATATAACGCTTTCATACCACGAAAAATTTCTCCACGTACATCATCCATAAAGAAAGGCATCTTATGATCTTTTGACAACCATATCTTCATATTTGCATTAATACTTTCAGGCTTTACCAATATTGTTGCAGCATTAAAATCTGATAATAACGTATCGAAAATTGGCGACCCGCTTAATTCAAAATTTGTAACGGCTAATTCTATGGGTTTGCCATAATTGAACATTTCCTCAAAGTCATTATGCGATTCATGTTTTTCATTAATCGAAAATTTGACATTAAGATCGACTGGTTCATCACCATGTTGGAAAAAAGTATAGATAGCAGTATTGTTGTGATAAGCCACATCTACGCGAAGTCTGGGGTCTAAGTGATGTAAATAATTTGCTGATGCGACAGAAACATTTTTAAGCATATTTGGGATCAATTTGGCGCTTTGTCCTGTCAATGCTGTCGTCAGCATATTGACTGCGTCATGTTTATCAGGTAATTTTAGACCTATCTCTTCGGATGCTAATTGTTCAGCTTTTCGCTTCCATTCATGGAGTAAATCAACGGGGTACGAATCTGGGTCTTTATCAATTTTATCCGAACAGTTTGAACAAAGCCAAATCGCATTTTCAAAGGATTTTCTTTGTTCGGTAGTCATTGTTGCATCATATCTTGGACCACTGGGAGCTGCTGCACAAATATGTGCTGCCTCTCCAATACTATTAGTTTTCTGTATATCTTGACTTGGTCCAACTGTGATAACTCTACATTCTGGATTTGAACACCGATGTGCTACCCTTGTCCTAAGAATATCAATAGTTGATTTTTTGAAATCATCACGATTTTTCTTCATTCATACCCTATCTAAATTATAAATCAACTATCTTGATTGACATTGTGCATAATCATCGGCCAACAAATTAATCTCAAATAAAGCCACCAAAAATAAATTATATCATGAGAAAAAAATTCATTTGAATGCATTAATCCATGCGCAATTTTATTTCGTAGATTGGGTCCAAAACGGTTTATTAATAATGCTCGTAGTTCAAATGCAAGATCATCCCCGAATATTTCGTCAATTAGTGGATTATCTAATGTTGTATTCAGACTGCGATTATCTTGTAAATTATTTTCCAAGCCAGAAACAATTTCCCCATTTTGCTTTAAAACATACCTAATAGCTTCTTCAAACTGAGGTACTAAAATATTGGCGGCTTCAATCCATTCTCCATAAAATCCGGATGAAAGACCTTTTGCAACAATATACTCTCTTCCAGCTGGTACCAATAAGTTGTTTTGAACAATAGCCGATAAAAAATGTAACGTTATATTATGTTCAAGTAATATTTGAGATCGAGCAGGTTCAATTTCTCCATTCACTGCGATTATTCGTTCAAATTGTGATTGATCAACCATATTTGCATGTAATGCATCATTACGTTCCTTCTCAGAAGCAGTTAGCATACTTGGAAAAACAGCAATTACCTTTCCTTCGTAATCAACTATA
This sequence comes from Sulfuricurvum sp., assembly GCF_028710345.1. NCBI lineage: Bacteria > Pseudomonadati > Campylobacterota > Epsilonproteobacteria > Campylobacterales > Sulfurimonadaceae > Sulfuricurvum > Sulfuricurvum sp. The sequence goes on from NZ_JAQTUH010000045.1 coordinate 1,620, forward strand.
TGCTTTGAAACTATAAATTGAAACGGTGCTATTTTAACAAGATCTTCAACTTTGTTTTTTAATTCTTCAACAGATTGTGGTGTGGTCAAGAGGCAAAATTGCCGTAATGCTTCTTGTAAAGTTTTACCTTTTACACGATTTATTGAATACTCTATCAATGGTGTTAATTCAATATCTGTTGAGATGCGCCCCATTTCATCAGAAATTTTAGTTTGTACTTCAAGCATTAGAGTATGTAATTCTTTGGTTCTTGATTGCGATCCACCTATTCGTCTAAACGCTTCGATCCCTTGTTGAAGAAAATTTGCCTTTGCCATTGCACTATCAGTAGCATTGGCCATAAGAACATAGCACTCTGCCGCAGAAATTTTTGCTTCTCTTACATCTTCTTCTAATTTGGCAATTTCATACCACTTTGCACTACATTCCCAATAGTCGCTTGCACCTATATATTCACAAGATTCTTGAATCAAAATAGCAATTCTTTTTGCAATTTCTGCATATTTTTTAGGAAAATCCACTCTACAGCTCTGTAACAGTTCAAGTACTCGAATAGATAAATACTGTCTTTGTTGATATTCTTCAGAAATCAATAAATCATCCATATACTGACATATCATCTTCAATTCATCATATGCACTTTTGCCTAAGCTTTTTGCTAGCCTAAACGCACGTTCAAGCCGTTCATACCCATACACCCAATCATCTGGTGAAATTTGATTTTTAGCTGATTCAAATAACCACTGGATAGCTTTTTTAGCCATAGCATGATCTTTATTTCTGATCCATAACACATCAGCTACACGAGCCTTTAAATCAATATCAAAACAATCGATTTTTTCTTTTAAAACTTTCAGCTGTTCATCAGTCAAATCATCTGGTATAGCAGTTCGCGATCCATCCATAATCATCATCGCTCCATAGGGTTCATAGGTATTCTCAGCACGCAAATGAAAAGAAGATAATTGCATTAATGTTGAAAAAACACGAACTACTTGAGGACTATTTTCATATTCTTTGATTGCATTAGACAGTGGTGTTAAATATTTTTCACAATTTTTATTTGAAAAAGGCAAAACTATTGCCTTCCATTCTTGAGATTCAAAATCTTCAATAAATAGCTCTGAAACCATATTCTATTTCTCCATCTTATGAGTAACTAAGCTCAATCTTCAACATACTCAAATTCCCCTCCAACCACATCTTTACCGGATTTTTCAGAGGTATGAGTTTGGCGTTTGCTTTACCGGCATTTTGTACAATGAAAATCGAATACTTATCCCCCTCATTTTTGTCATAGAGGAATTTAGCAAACTCCCATTGGGTTTTAGAGATTTCGATTTCACTAGTATTGGATGATCGCCCTTTGACTTCGATGTAGCGAAGCTCATTCTCCCCTTTCATCAGTACAAAATCATATCCCCAACCTACATCTTTTACATCGTTCATCCAGCGAACATGATACCCCTTGTCTTTGTTCTCTTCACAAAAATCTTGCAAATAGCGATAGACGTACTTCTCGCTCCATTCCCCG
>NZ_JAQTUH010000046.1 GCF_028710345.1 Sulfuricurvum sp.
GCCAATTGAGTAAAAGATTGTGGAGTGTTGGGAAAAGCGATCCTGAGATCGCTCCGCAAATTAAAAAATTGCTTGTAAGCAAAAAATATTGGGAAGTTTAAAACTTTATGCTCTCAAGGATTGAAATTTTTCAAACCGCCTTGAAGATAGGAAACATGTTTAAATCCCAATTGTTGTAAACGTTGTGCCGCAAATACCGACCGTGGCTCCATCGCGCAATAAACAACAAAGCTATCGTCTTTAGTATATTTATCCAGGATGAGTTTGGGATATTTGATTTCAAGAAATCCACGTGAAATTTTTACTTGGCGATCGTATTGAATCGTGCTTTTTTCCCACTCATCAGGATCTCTTACATCCAGCAAGATAATTTTTTCATCTGCTAACAATGCCTTCAGTTTTTGCGGTTCGATAGCTTCTACTTGCCCTTTCGCTTCTTTTAGCATTGCTTTCGTCTCATCGGATAATGACGGTGCATCCGCCCAGCATGATCCTGATGCAATGAGTAATGAAAGTATTAGTGCCGACATCTTAAACATTTGAACTCCTATTAGAAAGATTCAAATATAATAACTGATGATGATTAGATTAGATTTGATGCAGATCAATAGTTTAGAAGAACCTACTCGTTATTGCTCATATTTCATTGATTACTGGTAGATAATTTTCAATATAATTTATCTTATGTTAACCAAATTAATTTAACCTAATAATTGAGAGAATTAACCTAGTATGTATAGATAACTTCACGTTCAATGTTTTGCTTTAGAGATGGTCGCATATTTTTATGAGGGTACAAAAGATCTATTTTTGTTCCGAAAGCTTCTTCAAAATAATTCCAAGCTCCGGCTATATTTCTAAATTTTTTATTTTCAAATTCAGCATAAATATCAATATCACTTTCAGGTGTTGCTGAGCCTTTGGCATAGCTGCCAAAAAGTCCAACTTTAACGAGAGAGTATTTTTCTCTTAACTCGTCTTTGTGATTAGCAAAAAAATCAAGAATCACCTCTTTGGTAACCATTGCACCCTACTTTTAAATATTATGTATTGCATTGTATAACACTATAAATGATCTTATAAAATACAACTCATGTAAAACAGCTATTTAGCCATCTACAAAATTCGCAATTTCCTGAAGTTCATCCAATATTAGGCTGTTTTTCGTGAACCGGTAGATAAATCTTCTAAAGTTGCCTTGCCGTCATCGATAAGTCTTAGAAGAATATCTAGAGATTTAGGTGGTGCAATGATTCCTTTTTCATATTTGTGAAAAGATCTGACTCCACCTCCGAATAACTCTGACGCCTGAATCTGGGAAAGCCCCATTTTTTTTCTGATTCTTGTTATATCTTCTGGGCGCAGCATGCCGTCAATATGACGCTTTGCTAATGCAATATTTCTTTCGTTTTTCTTTGCATCATCAATGTTGTAAAACGATTCATTACACTCACTACAATATTCCCCGTACATATCAACTGTAAAAGTCTTATCTTTGTAGTTAAATGATTCAGTTCTCGCTCCATACTGTAAGTTTCCATTGCACAGAGGGCATATTTCTAATAATTTCATTTGGTGTCCTTTTATTTCTCTTTAAAAGAAATGACAATTGCATTATTGCTGATCTGCAATTTGATGTATAAAGTTATATCGTCATCATTAAAATGATAAACATCTTGCCAAAGAGTCGGGTTTTTAGTCGATCTCATAGACTTATAAAGATGTTTATTCTCCAATGATAAAACAGTAGATAATATGTCTTCTACACTCATACCAATCTGTTCCGCATCATTTTGTGCAGTACCGGTTATAAATACGTCACCACTCTCAATGAGTGCTTTGATCGATTCTAGATCATAATGTGAAATAAATTTAGTATCAGACATCTACACTCCGCGACATTGTAGTTGGTATAATAACCATATTGGTTAAACGTGTCAATAAAATTTAAGTATTAATTTCCAACATACTGAGTAATATGTACTTTAAATAACATAAGATAAATTATATTGAAAGGCATTAGCTTTGTATGCTATTTTTTCAAATTCTCTGGAGATTCTCTTTATAGACAAAAGCTTCAAATTGGCTTGCAGACATTGGTTTACCCAACAAATATCCCTGTATTTCATCACATCCTTCCTGACGTAAAAAATCAAATTGTTCCTGCGATTCAACTCCCTCGGCAATCGTTGTAAGGTTAAGTGCACTTCCCATTGCAATAATCGCTTTAACCAAAGTACTGTCACTTCCATTGATAGTAATATTTTTAACAAACGATTGATCAATCTTCAGTTTGGAGATAGGGAAATGTTTTAAATAGCTCAATGAAGAGTAGCCGGTTCCAAAATCATCGAGAGAAAAATGGATTCCAAACGCTTTAAATGCGTTCAAAAAATTAAAAATTTTACTCGTGTCCTCTATCAGGATACTTTCTGTCAGCTCTAACTCCATGCTATTCGTATCTACCTCTGCTTCGTGAAATATTTCGATTGTTTTGTTGAAAAAAGTTTCTTGTTTGAATTGACGTGAAGAGAGATTAATAGCCATCGTAAAAGGAGAAATTCCATCATCATTCCAACGTTTTAGCTGCTGGCAGGCCGTACGAAGTACCCATTCTCCGATAGGGACAATCAAGCCGGTTTTTTCAGCAATGTGTATAAATTCTGCCGGAGAGACGATCCCACGATCCGGATGATTCCATCGTATCAAAGCTTCTGCCCCGGTAATAG